>JBDTQV010000086.1:0-7962 GCA_039932015.1 Gemmatimonadota bacterium
CGGCAGATCCCTGATCACGGGCCGGTACCACATGTAGTCGAGGCGCGGCTCGGTGCGCGTGAGGATCGGCGCGGAACGGAGCAATGCGGTGAATGCATCGCGGTGCGTGCGCGGGTCGGTGCTGTCCGCCCAAGCGAATGCGCGCACCTGCCACTCCGCTATCGGCTCGAAGCGTTCCCACGAGAACCTGGTGCCGCGCCGGTCGAGCGTCAGCGACCAGTCGCGCTCGGAACCGGGAGCGGCTGTTACCGAGATCGTGTCGCCCATCCGGCCCCGGTTCGCGGAGAGGTGAGCAACGCCACGGCGGCCGATGACGCGCCAGGTTCCCGCCGGGCCCAGGACCCGCAAGGCGAGCGGTGTGGCGCGCGAGCTGTCGGCGGGCCAGAGCAGTGGCGTGCGCCAGTCGTACGGGCCCCACTCGGTCACGATGATGGCGCCGCGATCCCGGCTGGCGAGCGGCGAGGCAGTGTTCATGCCCTCTGCGAGACGCGGTGGTACCAGGCGTGCCAGTTCGGGCGGAAGCACCGCGGCGCTGTCCGGCGGGTTGCTGGCCAGCGCGATGCGGTATCCGGATGTGTCGCGCAGCACGAGCGCCGAGTCGACGCGAGCGAAGCGGTTGCCGGTGAACGTCACGCCGGCGGTGCGCGCCGCTCGAAAGCCCACCCGGTTGCCGACGAAGCTGTTATGCGTGATCGTCCAGTCGACGCTGCGGGTGTCGCGGTGCCTTGGATAGCCCCAGTCGGACGGCTCGATCGAGTCGGCCCACAGGCGAATCGCCGTGGAATCGCCGACGAAGCGGTTGGCCGTTACCGTGTCGTACTGTCCGTGCTCGACGGCAATGCCGATGCGGTTTCCCATGAACTCGTTGCCCGCGATGAGCGAGCCGAAGCTGTAACCGCCCCAGAGTCCGTGATCGGAGCCTTCGACGCGATTGCCGATGAAGCGATTCCGGCTGAACGTCGCTTCCATGCCGTTCGTAGGCGCAAAACTGAAATCGTTCGCAGCGAACAGGTTGTCGTTGCTCCCGCCCGCACCCGAGTCCATCGTACTCTGGCCCGCCCAGAGAAAGAGCCCGTCGCCGCTATGCGTCATAGAATTCCAGGCGACGAGATTGCGTGAGCTCTGCTCGAACAGCAACAGTGCCGCAGAATCCTGGCCGCGGCGGAAGAAGCCGCGACTGTAGCCGCGCACGTTGTAGTCGGCGCGGTTGTGCATGATCGTGTTGTCGCTCGATCGGTACAGCCCAATCCCGACGCCTGAATTGAATGAGATATCGTTGTTCCAGATGCGCAGGCTGTCGCTGCGGACCAGCATGAAGCCATTCATGCCGTGCCCGGCGCGGTTGCCGCGCAGCTCGCCGCCGTGCACGTCGGCGAGGTAGACGGCCGCACCGAATCGCAGCCACTCGTCGTGTTCGTTGTGGTGGAACGAGAGCCAATCCACCAGACTCTCATGCTCGACCACGCTGAAGAGCCGCGGACGCCAGTTGCGGCTGAGATCGTTCTCGAGGAGCGAGAGCCCGCTGCCGCCGCGCGCGAGGATCGCCACTTTGTAGCCGTGAATCGCAGCGCGACGGATGACGACGTTGTGCCCGCCGTCGATCCGGATCGCAATGCCGCTGCCCGCGTCGGGCGGCGCACCGGGGCGCGCGCCTTCCAGTGTTACGCCCGTCATGTCGACCGTGATGTCGTCGCCGCGAATGACGATTGCAGCCGAGTCGGGGGACGCAGGGGCGGGGAGCCGGTACGTGCCCGGCGCGAGCCGAACCGACTGGGTGATCACGAGGCCGGCGCGCGGCCTCACCATCCTGGCCGCCAGCCGCTGCGCCCCCGCGACGGCGGGCAACAGGCTCACCACGGAAAGCACGCCGACGCGACAGAACCAGCGGTCACCGCGGAGCATCGAGGTCATCCGCCAACATAGCACGCCGAACGCGCCGCAGTAAATTCCATTCAGCTGTTCCATTCACATGCTCACCCGGAGCCCGCCATGTCCGTTCTGACGCTTTCGACCGCTGACGCCTCGTCCGATGTGGATGCCTACATCGCGGCGCTGCTGGGGTTCGTCGGCACTCGCGATCCTGCGGAGATCCTGGCGGCAACGCCGGCCGAGATCGAAGCGATCATTTCGGGGCTCACACCGAAGCAGGTCGTCCAGCCGGAACGTCCGGGCAAGTGGTCGGCACGCCACCTGGTCCAGCACCTGGCCGATTCGGAACTTGTGGGCGGGTACCGCCTTAGGGCGGTGCTCGCGCAGGAGCGGCCGCCGCTCACCGGGTACGATCAGGATCTCTGGGCTGGCAGGCTACGCTACGACGAGATCGACGTCCGCGAGGCGCTCGAGCAGTTCACGCTGCTCCGGCGCGTAAACCTCCGTTACTGGCGTTCGCTCAGCGCGCGCGAGCTCCAGCGGGTGGGGGTGCACAACGAACGCGGAGAAGAGAGCCTGGACCGCATGCGGAGCCTGTACGCCGGTCACGATCTCGCACATCTGGCCCAGCTTCGCCGGATCGTCGGTGCTTTAACGGGCTGAACTGGCAGGCACCTGGGCCATTCGTCGCACTCATCCGGCGCCGGCCCTCACCGCACGGATGCGGCCGGGCCCGCACATTACAGCTTCTCTCATACCCCCGGAGCCGGTACGCGCTTCGTCTTCGCAGCACTTTGCATGTCGACGCTCGGGCTCGCCGCAGGCTGCGGCCCGCCCCGGGACGTGAATGCTCCGCCCCCAACCCGCACGGCCAACTTCGCGGCCGAGGCGGATTCGGTCTTGCCAGTGCCGCCGACATACGCGAGCGCGCCGGTCAGCGTCGATCTTCGGCTCATGCTCCGCGAAATCGAGCGCACCATCCCAAGCCATATCGGTAGCCTGGGCGACCGCCTCCTCGTCTCCACGGCGCCGCACACCTGGGTCGCCATCGAGGTGATTCGCGGTCCGCTCAAGATCGACTTCGGCAGCGGCAGCATGACGCTGACGGCGCTCGTCGCCTACCGCGGCCGCGTTTGGCGGAAGGTGCCGCTCACCACGATTACCGCCTCGTGCGGGACGGGTGAGAAGGCTCCATTGGCCCGCATCCGCATCCGAACGTCGTACCGCGTGGATCCGTCGTGGCACATCCGCGCGCGCAGCGAGGTGCTCGAGGTCGCGCGCGCAACCGATGACCCGGCCGACGAGTGCCACGTCACCTTTCTGGGCATCAACGTGACGGACAAGGTGCTGGCGGCGGCGCGCGCCGGGATCGAGAAGCAGCTCAAGGTGGCCGATGCGCGGCTCGCCGCCGTGGACGTTCGCGCCGCCGTCGCACCTGTGTGGGCCTCGCTGCAGAAGCCGATTTCTATCAGCGACAGCACGATCTGGCTGTCCATGCATCCGCGCGAGGTCGGCGTGGGCCCGGTGGTGGTGCGCGACTCGTTCGCCCACGCGACCGTGACGGTGCTGGCGGAGCCGCGGATCGAGACCGGAACACGACCAGTATCGGACACGACCCCGCTGCCGAATCTGTCTCGGGTCGTTGCCACCGACACCCTGATCGCGGCGCTCGACGGCACGCTGAGCTACCACGCGGCGAACGCGATTCTGCAGAAGTCGCTCAAGGGCCGGAAGCTCCGAATTCGCGGACGCCGGCTGATCATCGAAAACGCGGTGATGACGTATATCGGGCAGCACCGGGTTTCCGTGGGCGTCCAGATTTCGGGCGCCGCGGCGGGGCGCGTCTATTTCGTCGGGACACCGACCTATGACGCCCGCGCCGATGCGATCACCGTACCGGATCTGACCTATGATATCGAGACGTCGAACCTGCTGGTCCAGGGGGCGAAGTGGCTCATGGGGGACAAGCTGCGCGACGAGATGCGGCGCGCGGCGAACTTTCCTGCCGCAGCGATGCTGCAGATGGCAGTCGGGGCCGCCAACCGCGAAATCACCCGTGACCTCGCCGACGGCGTCAAGCTGTCCGGCTCCGTGGGCGCAGCGCAGGCGCTCACCGCGCGAGCGACCGCGGCGGGCCTTCGGGCGCAGGCGCTTGGCGGCGGCAAGCTGGCACTCGATATCAAGGTCGAGCGCGTCTTCGCCAACACCCACATTCCGCGGCAGCCACTCAAGGGCATCGACACCACGCGGGTTGCACCGCAGGTCGCCGAGGCGCACTAGCGGAGTTACCTTGGCGACTGTGAGAAACCTCATTCATATCGACGCCGATGGTCGGCGCTGGGACCTGCGGCAGCGAGAGACCAGCCGCCGGGACGAAGCGGTCACGCATGTCACGGTCGAGATCGAGTCGCTCGGCGAGACGCGCGTCGCGATCTGCCGGCGCGAGGAGTGGGAGAGCGCAGAACTCGATCTCGGCGCCATAGTTGGCCAGTCGGTCGGCGCGGGCGCGTCGCGCCACCGCGGCTCGGGCCCGACCGATTCCACCTGAGTTTCGCCAGTCACCATGGAGGGTTCGTGGAACCGGACATGACCAGCACCACCTTCACGCTCGACGGCTATTCCATCGTGCAGGGTCTCGGACTCGTCCGTGGCATCACGGTGCGGTCGCGCTCGATCTTCGGCAACTTCGGCGCGAAGATCCAGACGATGTTCGGCGGGCACATCTCGATGCTGGCCACCATGTGCGAACGCGCACGCGAGGAGGCGTTCGAAATCATGCTGGCGCAGGCACAGCGGCGGGGGGCGAATGCGGTGGTCGGCGTGCGGTATGACGCGACCGAGATCATGCCGGGGGTGAGCGAAGTGTTGTGCTACGGCACGGCGGTGGTAGTGGAACCGGCGTACCCCCTTGCCGACGGGTCATGACAGGCGGCCGGGCGCTCTGCGCGGTTGCGGCGCTGTGCCTTCTGGGGGCGCCGCTCAGCGCGCAGCGGGCCGATTCCCTCGGCGTCACCACCAGCGAGCTGGGCGCGCGCCTCCGGCTGCTCTCGTCCGATCTTTTCGAAGGCCGCTACCCCGGCACCCAGGCGGAAGCACTCACGACGGCGTATCTCGTGAGCGAGCTGCAGGGATTCGGTGCTCTGCCCGCGGGCGCATCAGCCGACCGCGACAGCAGTGCGCAGTGGCTGCAGCCAATCACGATACTCAGCTACCGCAGTGACTCCACATCGCCGAATACCGCGAGGCTGAGCGGCCGCGTCACGCGGACGCTCGAGCACGGCCGCGAGATCCGCTTTGCCGCGTACAGCGACCGCGCGGATGTGGAAACGGGAGGCGAGCTCGTGTTCGCGGGCTACGGCATCGATGCGCCGATCTACCAGTGGAACGATTTCGACGGCGTGGATCTGCGCGGCAAAATCGTCGTCGCGCTGCCCGGCGAGCCCGCGCTGCACGACGACACGACCGCCTTCAACTGGCTCCGCGCTTCCCGCTATCTCTGGCCGTCCGAAAAAATCCGCGCGATGCGCGAGCGCGGTGCCATCGGTGTGCTCTGGATTCGGCCCGCCGGCACGCTCCAGCGCGGCCCGGTGACCGGTACACGGCGCCTGCTCTCCGCCGCCACCGGCGATTCTATCATGTTTGCGGGCGGCATCAGCGATTCAGTCGTCGCATCACTGCTTCCGCCTGGGTCGCCTTCGTTTCGCGCGTTGATTGCGACCGCCAACGCACGTGGCGCCCGTGCCATCCCACTCGGCGTGCGCCTGGATCTGCACTTTCGTACGGTGCCCACACCGGTCACGACGCATAACGTCGTCGCCACCGTGCGTGGCCATGACCCGATGCTCGCGAGGGAGCACGTCGTGTTGAGTGCACACTGGGACGCGTACGGCATCGGTCCGGCGGTGGCCGGCGACTCGATCTACAATGGCGCGCTCGACGATGGCGCCGGCACGACCTCGCTGCTGGCGCTGGCACGCGTCTTCGCTCGGCATCCGCAGCGGCGCTCGATCACTTTTCTTTTCGCCACGGCAGAGGAGTGGGGGCTGATCGGTTCGACCGCATTCGCGTGCGAGGGGCCGATTCCGGCGGCACGGATCGTCGCGAACCTGAATCTCGACAATGGACTCGAGCTCCTCGGCCCCACGCGCGACGTGGCGCCACTCGGCATCGAGCTCAGCTCGCTGGGTGCAACGGTCGCAAAGGTGGCCAGGCGGGCGGGACTCACGGTGTCGCCCGATCCTGCGCCGTCCGAAGGATATTTTCTTCGCGCGGACAATTTTCCATTCGCGCTCGCCGGTGTACCCTCGCTCTACATGGGGCTCGGCATGCAGCTGGTGAAACAGCGGCCCGAATACGTGAAGGCGAAAGTGGACGAGTATCTCGCGCGACACTATCACCGGCCCAGCGACGAATACGACACGGTGGCGCTCGACCTCACGGGCTCGAAACAGTTCACCGAGTTCGTGCGCGACGTGACAATTGATGTAGCGAACGCGCCCGCCCGCCCGGAGTGGAATCGCGGCGCTGAATTCCAGCGCGCGGGCACCGCCGCCGGCCGCTGCGCTCGCTGACTCGTACCGACATCCGGAATCAGCCATGACGCACAATCGACCCAGCCGCCGGGCATTCATCGGTGCCGGAACTACTGCGCTGCTCGCGCTTGCCGGGCCGCCGGCGCTTTTCCGGCGTCGCGCCGGGCACGATCTCGTGATCCGCGGCGGAACCGTATTCGACGGAACCGGAAGCGCCGGTGTCGAGCGCGACGTAGCGCTCACGGGTGGTCGTGTGTCCGCCATCGGGCGCCGGATCTCGGGCCGCGGCAGTGACGAGATCGATGCGCGCGGTCTCGCGGTGGCCCCCGGTTTCATCGACATCCACTCACACGGCGATGGGTCGCTCGCGGACGATCCGCGCGCCGAGTCGCTGGTTCGCCAGGGGATTACGACCATCATCGTGGGCCAGGACGGCGGCTCGGATGCCACCGGCGCGGAAGACAAGTCGTTCGATGCGTATTTCGCGTCGATCGAGCGGATCGTGCCCAGCGTCAACGTCGCATCGATGGTGGGACTGGGCAGCGTGCGCGGTGCGGTGATCGGCGATCGCGACCGGCCCGCGACGGCCGACGAAATGGCGCGCATGACGGCAATGGTCGAGCGTGCGCTGGCGCAGGGCGCGTGCGGTGCATCGTCGGGGCTCGAGTACACGCCGGGTGCGTTTGCGTCGCTCGATGAGCTCATCGCGCTCTGCCGTCCGCTCGCGGCGCGCCGGCTGCCATACGCGACCCACATGCGGAACGAGGACGACCGTGTGCTCGACGCGATCGCGGAGTCGATGGCCGTCGCGCGGGGCGCGAAATGTCCCCTGCAGATCTCGCATCTCAAGACCCAGGGCCCGCGCAACTGGAGCAAGCTCGACGTGGTATTCGAGCGCATCGCCGAGGCGCGGAAGGGCGGGCTCGACGTCGCGTTCGACCGGTATCCGTACGTCGCGTATCAGACCGGGCTCACCAATCTGTTTCCGGTGTGGAGCCGCGATGGCGGGACCGACGCGTTCCTCGCGCGGCTCGCCGACTCGTCGACTGCCGGCCGCATTCGCGGCGAGGTGCTGGCGAAGGTCGAGCTGATAGGCGGCTGGGACAACGTGCAGGTGGCGAGCGTGCGCGCCGACGCGGACAAGTCGGCGGAGGGACGCCGGCTCGGCACGTACGCCGGATCGATCGGTGCCGACCCGTACGAGGCGACCACGGCACTGCTCCGGCGCAGCCACGGCGGCGTCGGCATGGTGGGCTTTGCGATGAGCGAGGAGAATCTCGACCGTATCCTGGCACACCCGCTCGGCATGGTGTGCAGCGACGGCGGCAGCTACGCGACCGAAGGGCCGGCCCGCCGCGGCAGCCCGCACCCCCGCGGACTCGGCAGCTTCCCGCGCGTGCTCGGCCGCTACGTGCGCGAGCGCAAGGCGCTGACGCTCGCGCAGGCCGTCCACAAGATGAGCGGACTGCCGGCGTCGCGCGTGCGGCTCGCCGGTCGCGGCCGGCTCGCACCCGGCCTCGCCGGCGATGTGGTGATCTTCGATCCTGCCCAGGTGGCGGAT
>JBDTQV010000087.1:0-7961 GCA_039932015.1 Gemmatimonadota bacterium
GACGTGATGACACTGCTGCACGAGGCGGGGCACGCATTTCACGCCTTTGCGTCCGATGCGCAACCGCTCATCTGGCAGCGTCACCCCGGTGCGGAGGCGGCGGAGCTCGCGTCCATGTCGATGGAATTGCTCGCGGCCCCGCACCTGGCGTCTGCCGGCGGATTCTTCAGCGAGGCGGAGGCACGCAGCGCGTGGCTCGAGCATCTCGAAGATATCCTCGTGACCCTGTCCCATATCGCATCGGTCGATGCGTTTCAGAACTGGATCTACACCAGCGGGCGAGGCGGCCAGGCTGCGGCGCGTGACGCCGAGTGGCTCCGCGTCCGCGAGCGGTTCGAGCGCGGGGTCGACTACAGTGGGCTCGACGCCGAGCGCATCTCGCGGTGGTATCGTCAGCTCCACATCTTCCTGTATCCGTTCTATTACATCGAATACGGAATCGCGCAGCTTGGCGCGCTGCAGGTCTGGCGCAACAGCCTCGCCGATCCGGAGCGTGCCGTCACGGCGTACCGCGGCGCACTTGCCCTCGGCGCAACGCGTCCGCTTCCGGAGCTCTACCGCACGGCCGGCGCCCGCCTCACGTTCGACGTGGACGAAGTCGCCTCTCTCGTGGCACTCGTCGAGGAGCGGCTCGACGCGCTTCGCCGCGAGCTGCCGAACGCGGGATAGCGCCGCGGTTGCCTTCGGTCGCCCGCAAGGCAACATTCAACCTGCCGTACACGCTCCGGGCGGGCCACCGCGCGCGCACCGGACATCGCAATGACCCATGGGGAGCATACTGGATGGCCAAGGAAGAGGGCATTGAAATGGAGGGGGTGGTGACCGAGGTCCTGCCCGATCGCAACTATCGCGTCGAGCTCGACAACGGACACACGATCCTCGCGTACGCGGCAGGAAAGATGAGCAAGTTCAAGATCCGCGTGCTCGAAGGGGATCGCGTCAGCGTGATTCTCTCTCCATACGACCTCACCCGCGGCCGGGTCATTTACCGCCACAAGTAATGCGCGCGCGCAGGCGGGGCACGGCAAGCCGGTAAATGACAGCGGGCCGCTCACTCGAGCGGCCCGCTGTCATTCAACACGCCAATGGCTTACTGGACCTTGGTCACGTTCTCCGCGGCCGGCCCCTTGGCACCCTGCACGATGTCGAACTCGACCCGCTCACCCTCGGCAAGACTGCGGAAGCCGTCTGCCTTGATTGCGGTATGGTGAACGAAGCAATCCTTTTCACCGTTCTCCGGGGTGATGAATCCGAAGCCCTTCGCGTCGTTGAACCACTTCACCGTGCCGTTGATGCGAGACATGCTAGCCACTCCGTGTTGTTGGACTGCGTCGGCGGGCCAAATGACGCCGCCGAGTTCTCATGTGCGCAGGCCCGTCCTGCGTCATGAAAAATTGATGACCCGCTGGCCGGGTCGTGCATGACGACGATCGGTGCCGGCTGCGGACTGGTTGAGAGGGTATTTCGCGGGGTGAATATGCAGCCGGGACAGGGGACGTCAAGGGGCCGGCGGAAATTTCAACCAGCGTGCCGCCACGCGCGCCCACTCTCCGCCGCGCGGCCGGAAGCCGGTCCCGGTCGCGCGATTGAGGGCCTGCAGAAATTCCGCCGCCGACGGGTACCGCAGCTCGACGTCGTTCTGCAACGCGCGCACGAGCACCTGCTCCAGCTCACCGGTCACATCCTCGCGCAGCTCGCGCGGTGACGGCAACTGATTCGTGGCCTGCTTCGCGAGAATCTGCTCCGGGGTGTTGCCCTGAAAGGGCGGGTGCCCAAGCAGTGCGAAGTACGCAACCGCCGCGAGACTGTACAGATCCGACCGCTGGTCCACGCGCTCGCCCAGGAGTTGCTCCGGGCTCGCGAACTGCGGTGTGCCGCTCTGACTCGTGGCGCCGCCAAACTTGCCGTATCGGAGCGCAAGCGCGAGGCCGAAATCGGTGATCCGCAGGCGGCCGTCGCGCTCGAGCAGCATGTTCTCCGGCTTGATGTCACGATGCACGAGCCCCGAGCCATGCGCGTGAGCCAGCGCCGACAGCGCCTCGCGGAGCAGCCGGAGCACCCGGTCGAGCGGCAGCGGACCTTCGCGCTCCACCAGCTGCGCGAGGCTCGGGCCGTCGACCAGCTCCATCGTGTACCAGATCAGGCCGGATCGCCCGCCGATGTCGTAGATGCTCACGATGTTGACGTGATTGAGCCGTGCCGCGAGCTGCGCCTCGCGGCGAAAGCGCTCGACGACGGCCGGATCCTGGGTGAGCTGCGGGTGCAGGATCTTGAGCGCGACCTCGCGCTCGAGATGCAGATCGCGCACGCGGTATACCCGGCCGAATCCGCCGGATCCGAGGAGGTCCAGCAGCTCGTAGTCGTCGCCCAGGGCGCGGCGGAGCCGCTTCTCCCAACGCGCGCGATCCTCACTCTCACTCGAGCTCGAGCGCGACTCCATACCCGCCAGCACCGCCGCGGTTTCGAAGGTGCCGGCATCGGACGCGAAGTCCTCGAGCATTTCGGCGGCGGTGAAGTAGCGATCGGACGCATGCGGGCGGAGCGCGCGAAGGAGAATGCGCTCGATCGCGCGCGGGCAGGTGGGTCGGAGTTCGGACGGAGGGCGAATCGCCCGAGGATCGAGCGGGGGCTCCTGGCCAGTCACGGCGAGATACAGAATGGCGCCGGCGGTGTAGACATCGCTCGCCGGCTCGCCGGTGGCGCCATCGCGCACCTCGGGCGCCATGAATGCACGTGCCTCCGGGACGACGCCCTCGGGAATGCTCGGCAGCGTCCAGCTCGAGTAGCGAAGATCGGTCACGGTGCCGCGGCCGGATGTGCCGAGTAGCAGCGAGGTAGGTGCGATACGGCGGATGATCACGCCGTAGGTGTGCGCATGCTCGAGCGCGCTCAGCAGATCGCGCGCGAGCGCATGCACCGTCGGGATGAGGCGCGGGCCCCGCTGAATCGCCTCGTGCAGCCCCTCGCCCTCGATCCAGTTGCCCACTCGGTAGGCGAGGTCCCCGATCACGCCGGCGTCGTACACATGCCTGATGGCGGGATGATCGAGCCGCCCGAGCGCTTCGGCTTCGCGCAGGAACCACCCGCGCAGCGCATCGTCGGGATAGAAATGGACGCGCAGACTCACCGAGCGCTTGAGCGTCAAATCGTGCGCGCGGAACAGCACGCGCTCCCGAGACGCGGCGACGGTGTTCTCGATTCGGTAGCGGTGCCCCAAGGCCGCCTGGGCGCGCGAGTAGAACTGCGCGGGATCGGTGTGGGTCACCTCAGCACGCCGCGGCGGCGTTCGACCCACGCGCCACTCGAACATTCCTCAGCGCATCCGCTGCGGCTCTGTGTTGGAGAGTCGTCGATGAAGAAGCGCGTGCACGCCATTCCGGCACACTCGCGCACGTAAACGAGCGGATCGCTCAGCGTGTCAGCGGCCGAGCGCGCGATCGCGCCCAGTGCGTCCGGCAAAATCGCAAGCGAAAAATGCAGCCGCCACTCGCCGCCGACACGCGTCAGCTGTTGCGTGCCGGGCGCAGTCTGCAGGATGTCGTTGATGACGGCGATCGTGGTGGCCGGCGGGTGGCGCCGCTCGCTCAGCGCCGTCGCCAGTTCGGTGAGACATCCGCGCGCGTGCAGTACCTGGGAAAATGGGCGCTCGGAAGCATCGGAACGCAGCTTGAGGGCCTTGGTCCAGCGGTGGTAGGCAGCGGCGTCGCGGAGCCGGTCGGCTTCGTTCCCCGCGCACGGACGTGCGGTGTTGACGAAGTCGAGCCAGATAGCGTCGCCCAGCAGCGTGAACTCAGGGTCCGGCATTCGCCTCAGCCGTCCGCGACCTCAACCGCATTCCGCCCACCGCGCTTCGCCTTGTAGAGCGCCGCATCGGCCGCGGCGAGCAGCCCGCTCACGGTCGTGCCGTGGCGCGGCGATTCGGCGATGCCCATGCTGATCGTGCAGTGGCCATACTCCGGATGCAGGCGCTCGAGCTCGGCGAGTCCGGCGAGGACACGATTGACGTACACGCGAGATTCGGTGGGACGCGTCATGGGCAAAATGACCAGGAACTCGTCGCCGCCAAGACGGCCGACGACATCGAGCGCGCGACACTCCTTCCGGAGCACGCCGCCGATCTGCACGAGCAGGCGGTCGCCCGCGGCGTGTCCCATCGTGTCGTTCACGACCTTGAAGCGATCGAGGTCGATCAGCAGTACGCTCGTGTGGAGCTGGTGCCTGAGGCTGCGGGAAATTTCCGCGCCGAGCCGGTCCTCGAGCGCACGACGATTATACAGGCCAGTGAGCTCATCCGTCGTGGCGGCGCTGTGCAGCTGCTCGACGAGCTCGGAGTTCTTGAGTGCGATCGCGGCGGCAAACGAGAGCGTGCCCGCCAGTTCCTGCTCCGGGCGGCCGTATGGCTTTTCGCTGATGCGGGGCCCGAGCACGAGCACCGCCATGCGCTCGGCGCCGGCATCGAGCGGAACGATCAGCCGCGCTTCCGGTCCGATGAGCGATGCGACGGCAACATCGTCGGCATCGGTCGATGCGCTGCCGGTGGGGAGCGCGGCATCGAGCGCGGCGCGGCCAATCGGCGTGCAGGGACGCTCGTCGTTGAGCGAACGGAACATTTTGGGCGCGTACGTGTCGCCTTGCGGGCGATAGAGGCAGGCCCACCACGCGAAGAACACCTCGGCCATGAAGTCGAGAATCAGCTGCTCGGTTTCCTCCGTCGAGTGCACCGACGAGAGCAATCGCGCCACCTGTCGCAATGCGCGGAGCTGGAACACGGCATCGTCGAGCGCCGCCTGGCGGTCGAGCAGAATGCTGCGGAGCTCCATGACGACGGTGAGCCCGAGCGCCAACGGCATCGCGACGGCGCGCATTTCGCCGGCCACCGCCGGAGCGGCCTGGATGACGATCTCGGTCTCGCCACTGGCGAGCCGCGCCACCTCGACCGACTGCTCGAATCCCTCGGCCGGCCCGACGCGCTGAGCGGGGCCGTCCGGAGAGGATGCCGAGAACCAGATTTGTTCGTCGTGGAAACGCCGCACCAGCGCCGCACGACAGCGCTCGAACAGCTCCCCGTCGGTCCGGGAGAGCCGACAGGCGGCGGCGAACGCACTTGGAAGTGTGGCGAGAGCTGCTGACGGATACAGACCCATACCCAATTATAGCCAGTCGGCAGCGGTGGTGCGAGCCGGGGAAGGGTTGCGGCCAGTGGCCGACTTCGCTATAATTGCCGCAGCCGAAGGAACATAGCCCTCAGGGGCCCCAGGGATTTCGGCTTTGCGACCTGGGTGATGAAAATCGCTAAAGCTGCCTTGTCCCGGCCGAGTAAACGCTCGCCGGGATTCGTGTTTTCAGGAACCTGCCCGCTTGATCCGCCCGCCGGCCGGTGGTGCGACCTTCCCTCCCAGCGAGTCTCGCACGTATGCCATGAGCAGGTCCGCGCTCCGCGGCGCCGACTCCCAGCGCTCGCACGCCGAAGCGGCTTCCGGAACCTTGTAGCCGTCGCCCGATTCGCAGGCGGGGTAGACGTCAAATGCCACCTTGACGACATCGCCCGGCGCGATGCGGCGTCCTCCGGTGCGGACCACGTCTCCCACCAGCCGGCTGCCGGATGCGCGGCTCGAGTCGTACGTGAACGATATTCCCGAAACCTGCAGGAAGGGACCCGCGCCGAGACTTCCGGCCGCTACGCCATGCTCGAGAAGCTCGCGAAGGCGAGCGCCGGTGAGCGGGAACGTCACGATTCGCGCCTCGTCGGCAAACAGGAAAATTGATTCGAGGGTGTAGTTGGTGACCGGGCCTGGTCTGATGATATCATCGAGGCGCATCGTGCCGGCGTTCATCAGCGCGACGTCGGCGCCCGTTCCGGATCGGATCGCGTCGGTCACCAGGTTGCCGATATCGGATTCCTGCCGGCGCGACGGTGAGTCGCGCGCATCGATCGGCGCCGTTGCCGTCGCCACGACGTGTTCGGGGCCGAGTCGCCGGCGCAGGCTGTCCTGCCAGGCATTCACGACGCGTGCGGTCGCGGTGTCGAGCGGCAACTCGGCGCCAATCGTGACGAGTGTGGGCGCGATGCGCCACGCGGCGGTATCACCCCAGATCGTCACGAACTGCGCGGTGCGCGCGTTCGCATCGGCCTTGAGAATCCGGCGCGTCCCGACCTGCTCGTCGTGCGCCTCGTGCTCATGCCCGCCGAGCACCAGATCGATCGCCGGCTCGCGCGTGAGCATCGCCCGGTCGTCGGCGATCGGCTGGTGCGTCAGCGCGACGATCAGGTCGGCATGCAGTCGGGTGAGCGTGTCCACGGCCCGGTGCGCGGCGCTGTCGGGATTGGCGCACCGCACGTAGCGGGGATAGCTGCCCTGCATCGTAAGCCCGAACATGCCCACCAGTCGCCCTTGCGTCCGCAGCGTGTCCCACGCGAGCACACCGGGGAACGCCACGCCGGTCGTGTCGGTGCAGTTGGCTGATAGCCACTTGAATTTCGATGCGGCGATGCGGGCGACGAGCGTGTCGCGCGCCAGGTCGAACTCGTGATTGCCGAAGGTCGCGTAGTCGAGCTTCGCTGCGTTGAGTGTCTCGACCATCTGGCGCCCGTTGTAGAACTTGCTTGCGAGACTGGGAGAGAGCTCGTCGCCGGCGAGCACGAAAATCGTGGGGCCCACGGAGGCGAGCCACTCGCGCTTTGTCGCGACGCGCGCGAGTCCGCCCCGGCCGTCCGCCAGCGTGTCGATCACGTAGACATCGTTGATCGAGAGAAAGCGAATCGGATTGGTGGGCGGCGGTGCGGCCGGCAGACCGAGACACGCCGCGAGTCCGAGCAGTGCCACACATACGGCAAACTGCCTCATGCCCCCTCCTCGTTGTGGCGCAGGTCGCGCACGAGCGCCGCGCTCATCGTGCGGAGCTCCGACAGCATCTCGCGCCGAGGCCACTCGTCACGTGCATCCAGCACTTCGAGCATCGATCGATACCACCAGAGCGTCTGGTCCACCGAGGCCCGGGAGATATTGCGCAGATACTCGACGCCGAGGCGGCGCAATGCCGTTCCGGTCCACCCGCACCGCTGTATCTCATCGGCGACGCAGATGTCGAGTGCGCGCGGATCGGCTTCGGCAAGGTGGACGAGGAAGTCCTGCTTGCACGCACGCCACGGCCGCTCGGTGCCGCGACTGTCGTATCGTGGCTCCGCTGCGTCGACGGCGATGCCGAGCACGACGGATCCGAACTTGTCGCGGATCTTCCGACGCAGCTCCTCGCGGTCATTGGCCGGCGCCACTTCCTCGAGCGTGTGGTGCAGAATCCCGGCAACCACGGTCACTTCATCCGCGCCGTAGCGCGCCAGGATCACGGCAAGGTTCGCCGGCTGCGCCAGGTACGCCATGCCGGCCGACTTGGGAATTCGCGCATTGTAATACTTGGCGGAGAATGCCAGTGCGTGGCTGATACGATCGGAGTAGCAGTGCATGGGCGCCGGTTGGAAACGGGGATCAGGGAATGCCAACAATCTTATGCGTCTGCAGGCTCAGTCTCCAGCGGGGGTGCGCCAGGCAGTAGTCCACCGCGGCGCGCACGTTGTCCGCCTGGTGCGCGCCGTCCATCGGCTGCAGGTAGAAGTGCGTGAACGCGAGCGCGTCGAACCGCTCCGGCCGGGCATCCACCTGCGGGTAGACCAACTTGAGCTCGTCGCCGGCGAAGATCACGAGCGGCGCGGCGGCCTTCGGGCTGACACAGATCCAGTCCAGCCCCGGCGGCGGTAGCTGCGTGCCGTTTGTCTCGACGGCAATCTCGAACCCGGCGGCGTGCAGGGCGTCGATCAGCGCGCCGTCCACCTGCAGCAGCGGCTCGCCGCCGGTGCAGACGACGAGTGGACGTCCGCCCCCCGGCCATGCCGCGGCGACCGCGGTCGCCAGATCCACCGCGCTCGCAAACTTACCGCCGCCCGGCCCATCGGTGCCCACGAAGTC
>JBDTQV010000088.1:0-7943 GCA_039932015.1 Gemmatimonadota bacterium
GCCGACGACGGCACCGGCGGCGATCAGGACCTTCCGGGTACGTGTTGTCATGCCGGGAAATTTAGACGGGCCCCGATCTCCCGGGGGAGCTCGCGCGGCTGGATGAGATTTCACTGGCTGCCGTACTGGTCTGCAAACACCGCGACCGTACCATACGCTTCCTCGCGCGGTAGCTCGAGAAAGCTGACCCCGCGCGCGCCAGCAGCAACGCCGTCGTCTCGTTCCCCGGCGGCGAGACAACCACCCACCGCTTGCCGGCTTCGCGCGGCGCGTCTTCCAGGCAGCGAAAGCCGAGCGTGCCGGTGTACCAGGCGAGCGCCTCATCGTAGTCGCGAACCAGCAACGCGACACGAGCGAGAGACTGTCGGATCACTGTACCACACGCTTGAACCTTGCAACACATCGCGACGATCAATGCTCCGGCGGTCGCGCGGGACGACGCGCCGCCATCGCGTGCCGCCGCCGAGACGTCGGAGTGCGGCAGGCACTCTTTGCGCCCGCCCTCCCCCAAAGCTAGAATTGCAAGGCACCGCAGATGTTTCCCGCAAGTCCACACCAACACGGCAGAGTTTTCCCATGGCGAAGGCGCGCATCTTTCTGCTCGCGGGCAACGCGCTGCTGGCGATTGCAGCCACCGTCACCGCGCAGGCGACGCAGAGAGTCGCACACGTTCCGCGCTACGGCAGCTTCGGTATCGACCTGACTGCGCGGAAGCCGGGCCTGAAACCAGGCAACGACTTCTGGACCTTTGCCAATGGCAGTTGGGCCGACAGCGTCCGGATCGCGCCCGACCGCGCCGTCGCGGGCCTTGGTCTCGAGTTGGTCAACGACGCCGAGACGAATGTCCACGCCATCCTGAATGACATGGTGAGCAATCCGGCGGCGTACGGCGCGACCGGCAAGCAGGTGGGCGACTACTTCGCGAGCTGGATGGACGAAGCCGGCATAGAGGCGCGCGGTACGGCCCCGCTCAAGCCATGGCTCGACCGTATCGCCGCCGTAAACAACCTGAATGACCTGCAGGTGCTCTTCGCCAGCGTCGGTTACGCTTCACCGATCGAGGTAGGCGTGATTCCCGATCTCGCCGACCCGACTCGCTATAGCGCGCTCACTGGCCAAAGCGAGCTCGGCATGCCGCGCGACTATTACCTGCTCGAGGGCGAGAAGTACGACGCGTTCCGCACGGCATATCGCGCCTACGTTCGGCAGATTCAGGAACTGGCGGGTATCTCGGGCGCCGGCGCCAGGGCCGATGCGATTTTTGCGCTCGAGACGGAAATGGCGAAAAAGCAGTGGTCGCCCGCCGAGAGCCGCGACATCGCAAAGCTCAATGACCCGGAGACGCTCGCCGGGCTCAAGAGCAAGGCGCCGGAGTTCGACTGGGCGCTGCTCCTGAAAACCGCCGGCCTCGATTCCTCCCCCACCGTGATCATGGCGCAGAACACGGCGGTCAGCGCGCTGGGCAAGATCCTGGTCGCGACACCGCTGCAGACGTGGAAGGATTATCTCGCCTATCGCTTCATTAGCAGCCACGCGCAGTATCTCCCCCGAGCGTTCGACCAGGCGCGGTTCGATTTTTATTCGAAGACGCTATCGGGCGTGCAGGTGCAGCGCGAGCGGTGGAAGCGGGGAGTGCAACTGGTGAACGGCTCGTTGGGCGAAGCGGTCGGCGCGATCTATGTCGCCAGGTATTACCCGCCCGCAGCCGAGAAGCAGATGGCGGAGATGATCGAGAACCTTCGCGCCGCATATCAGGAGCGGATCGAGCGGTCGCGCTGGATGGATGACGACACGAAAAAGGCCGCGCTTGTGAAGCTCGCTGCATTCGAGCCGCGCATAGGCCATCCGGCCAGATATATCGACTATTCGTCCCTGCACGTCGAGCGTGGCGACCTGCTCGGCAACGCGATGCGCGCCGCCGAGTTCCAGCATCAGCTCGAGCTCCGGCGTTTCCCCAGGCCGGTGGACCGGTCGCTATGGGACATGACGCCCCAGACGGTGGACGCGTACTACAACCCGTTGGCCAACCAGATCACGTTCCCCGCGGCGATCCTGCAGCCGCCGTTCTTCGATCCCGCCGCGGACGCGGCGGTGAACTACGGCGCGATCGGCGCGATCATCGGCCATGAGATGGGCCACGGTTTCGACGACCAGGGCAGCGAGTTCGGGCCCACCGGCAAATTCGAGAACTGGTGGACCGCCCAATCGAAGCGGGCGTTCAATGTACGGACAGCCGCGCTCTCGCAGCAGTACGACGGTTACGAGCCGATTCCCGGCACGCACATCCAGGGCGCACTCACGCTGGGTGAGAACATCGGCGACCTGGGCGGCGTCGAGGCGGCGTATGCCGCCTATCAGAAGTATCAGGCGCAGCACGGCCGGGCGAAGCCGATCGGGGGCCTGACCGGAGACCAGCGATTCTTCCTCTCCTACGCCCAGGCCTGGCGGGCAAAACGGCGCGAAGGCGCGGACCGCCAGGCGCTCCTCACCGACCCGCACTCTCCGCCCAAGTTCCGCGTGAACGGCGTCGTACGAAACGTGGACGCGTGGTACGCGGCATTCAGTGTCATGCCGGGTGATGCGCTGTATCTGGCGCCGAAAGCGCGGGTGCATATCTGGTAGCGAGGCACTCCGAACCTGGCCGCGCCGTCTTTCATTAGATCCAGCGCGGTCACCCCACTTTCGCCCGCAACGCCGCGAGCCGCGCCTGCACTTCCTTCACCTGCGGCTGCAGCTCGGGCTCGGCTTTTGCCCAGAGCTCGACGAACTTCGTGAACTGCTCGATCGCGCGGCGCGTGTCGCCCCGTGAGGCGTAGAGCTCGCCGAGCCACCGGTGCGCAGGGGCGCGCCACCGGGCATCGATAAAATCCGTCGCGTCGGCCGTGCCGAGAAACTTCTCGTAATAGACCACGGCCGAATCGAGCCGCCCCGCCAGCTCGTGCGCGCGGGCAATCTGGATCCACGCGAAGCGATCAGGGATGGCCCAGCGAGCGTCAGCCTCGTGCATCAATGCAATGACGTCATCCCAGCGGCGCTCGGTCACGGCGACACCCGCTGCAAAGAGGGCGCGCCGGCCAACGCTATCGCGCGCACTGGACGCGAGGTCGCGCTCGAAGCCCTGAAGCGCCTGGCGCGCCAGCGCGGGATCGCCGATCATCGTGGCAATCTCCGCCACGCGCTCCCACGGTCGCTCGACCGGGGGTATCGAATCGAGCGGATCCCGGGCCAAGCCTCGCGCCAAGGCAGCGCGAGCCCGCGGTCCGTCGCCGTCCGCGGCCGCGAAGTACGCCGTATCGAGCGCCGCCGCAAACCGGTTGGCGGCCGACGGCGCGGCGCGCAACATGGCATCCGAAGCGAGCGCCGCCCAGTGCAGCGCGAGCCGTGGCTGGCCGCGCAGCTCGGCGACGTACGAGACGCCGCCCGCCGCGCGAAGCGCCTGTCGCGGGCGTGCGCCCGCGTAGACCGCCCGGCCGATGCTGTCGGCCCGGTCCAGTTCGTCCTTGCCCCAGGCGACGATCCAGTCCGCCTCTCCCAACCCGCTCTTCGGGAATCGCGCGCGCAGGGCCGCGACGGTGGAATCGAGCGCCGTCAGCCGGCCATTACGGACCTGTTCACGGAGCAGGTTCGTGAAAGCGCCGAGGAAGCTGCGTGGGAGAACCACCACGCGCCGGTACATCGCTTCCGCACGCTCGTGATCGCCCTTCCGGCCATAGACGACGGCCGCGTTATTGAGCGCGCTGGTGCTGTTCGAGTCGAGCTGGATCGCGTCCTCATATGCCGCGAGCGCCTTGTCGTAGCTGGCCTCCGGCCCATTTGTGAAATAGTACCCCTCCGTGAGAAGCCGCTCCATCTCGGTCAGGCGGGCGCGGTGCCGATACGCGGTGCTCAAGGCGGCGAGCGCCTGCGCGCGGTTGAGGCCTTCATTCGAGAGCAGCACGGCCAGCTTGCGCCAGGCCATCGCGAATGAGGTATCGAGCGCCACGGCCTCGCGGAGGAGGCCGATGCCGCGCTCGGTATCGCCCTGCTCGTCGGCCAAGAGCGAGCCCTCGACGTACTTCCGGAGCGCGGGCAGCGACGGCGTCGTGACACGCTCGAGCGAGGAGCTCGCGCGAATCGTCCGGAGCGACTCGCCCGCGCGCTCCCGCACCGCGCGCGACAGTTTCCCGAGTGCGTTCAGCAGCTCGTCCGCATTCCGCGCCGTCTCGCGAAAATTCGCGAGCTCTTCGCCGTTCAGCGCCGAGACGAGCCGGCCCGAGATGACGTAGGTCTGGCCGAGCCGGACGATGCCGCCGTCGAGTACCGCCTTGGCACCTTCGCGGGTGGCGATCTCGCGCGCGAGATCGAAGGTTACGGCGCTTTCCGTCGGCCGCTCCATCAGCGCGAGAATCTGGCGGATCGACGCGCGGGTGAGAACGCTGAGTGAGGTCGATTGCGCCAGGTCGGTCCGCAGTGCTTCGGCGACGGTCCCGCCCAGCGTGGAATCGCCGGCGGGAGAACGGAAGTCGGCGACGATGAGCGTTTCACGATCGCCAAATGCGCCGGTGCCCCGGAGCGAGGCGGCAGGCCCGATGCCGAGCGCGCGCGTCACCATGAAGCCGATCACGAGCACCGCGAACGCGCCGAGCGCCACCGATCCGCCCAGCCACGTACGCCGCCACGAGACGTGGGGGCTGGCCTTGAGTGCGAGCGTGGCGAACGTGCCGTGTTGCACGGAAGAGCCTCCGCCCGGGGTGCGATGCGGCGTCGCGGTGTAGGCACGCAGCGCGGTGCGCTGCACGTATGCGGTGCCGAGAATCGCGGGCACGCCCGCAAGCATGACACCCACCGAGCCCGGAAAGACCCAGTCGGGAAGGCCCACCACGTTGGTAGCGGCCCAGGCCGTAAGCGCGACGACCGCCGCGGCAACCGCCCAGAGCGCCAGCGCTCGGCCCAGCCGGATGCGGCCGCCGTGGAGCACGGCCGGCGCCGCGGTACCGCTGCCGCTCGATGTGACGGTGTCGAGTACGCGGACCATCTCCGTCGCCTGTTGCGGCCGGTCGTCTGGCTCCTTGGCAAGGCAGGCGAGCACCAGCTCCGCCAGGGGAGCGGGCGTGTCCGGCCGGTGGACGCGAGGGTCGCGCGGCGTCTCGCCCATGTGCGCCGCGAGCAGCTTGGCCGGCGACGCGGCGACGAACGGCGGCTGTCCGGTGATCAGCTCGTAGGCCATCGCGCCAAATGCATAGATATCCGCGCGATGGTCGGTGTTGGGGTCGGCAGCCGCCTGCTCCGGCGCCATGTACGTCGGCGTGCCGATCGAGGTCCCGACCTGCGTGAGCGTCTCGTGATGCATGCCGCCGTCGGTACGCGCGGCGCTGATCGCCTTCGCGATGCCGAAGTCGGTGACCGTGGCACTCCCGCCGGAGAGGAGCACGTTGTCGGGCTTGATGTCGCGGTGGACGATCCCGTGCCCATGCGCGTAGGCGAGCGCGCGGGCGACATCGCGGAGGATGCTCAGCAGCTCGCCGGTACCGAGCGGGCCCCGTGCGAGGCGATGGCGCAGACTGTCGCCATCGACATACGGCATGCTGAACCAGGGGAATCCATCAGCATCACCGGCGCTGAGTACGGGGACGACGTGGGGGTGCTGCAGCTGCGCGGCGAGTAGCACCTCGCGCCGAAAGCGCTCGACCGAGATGCCGGCGAGCAGCTCCGGCGCCAACACCTTCACGACGACGCGCCGGTTGAGTGCGCGCTCCACGGCGAGGTACGTGCGCGACATGCCGCCGCCACCGAGCTCGCGCTGGAAGTCGTACGTACCTGCAAGCGCACGCTCCAGCCGGTCGCGAAGCTCGTCCATGCCCTGCCCTTTGTCGAGAGTGTGGCGGTTAGTATGGGGCCGGGGGGGGTGGGACGGCAAGCGGGGGAGGGCGAGACGGCGGGGCAGCGGGAATCCCGCGCCGATCTTTCCCATCCGCGAAGAATTCGCGGCGCACCCTCACCAACACGCTCGAAAGTTTGCCGAAGTAAACTGGCGCGCCGCGCGGATCAGCAGGGTGGCGCAGTAGATTGCCTGCATGCACGCGCTCGTCCGCCGCTACCTGAAAACTGCGATCGGCTTTCTCGCTGTGGGGCTCGCGCTCGGGCTCTGGATGATCGAGCGCGAGCGCTACGGCCGAGGCGCCGGCACCTACCTCGTGAGCGCGCACACGCACGCGATTCTGGTCGGCTTCGTGATGATGATGATCCTCGGCGTCGCGCTCTGGATGTTTCCGCGACCGGCGCGCGACGATGACCGCTACCGTCCAGCCGTCGCCGCGGGCGCATACTGGCTCGTGAGCCTCGGCACCGCGCTCCGCGTGACTGCAATGCAGGTGAACAGGCTCGGACTGTTCTTCTTTACGATGTGGTCGCGGATCCGCCCGGTCGGCAGCCGGGCGCGCGAGGAGCACGGCGAACGGTTCTGACGCGAAACGGCCGCGCCATGACTGTGGAGGCGCGGCCGTTTCGTTGCTGATGCGGACGAATTACCGCGCCTGGTGCACCGCCAGCTCCGGCCGCACCACCGGCGCACGCTTCCGCGGCCGCGGCCGGCAGACCAGCACCGGAACCTCCGCACCGCGCACCAGCTTGTCGACCACGCTGCCCAGCAGCAACCGGCGCAGCCCTCCGACGCCGTGCGTGGTCACCACGATCGCGTCCACGCGCTCCTCGTGCGCCTCTTCGAGAATCGCGACGCCGGCACTGGCGGCGACGCGCACCCGGCTCCGTGCGCGAAGTCCTATCCGGCGGAGCCGCCGGGCAATACGCTCGAGATATGCAGCGGCCTGCTCGCGCGCCGCCGGCTCCGCCGCGAGATCCGGAATCATGCCGAACGGGATCGGCGCCATGTTCATGAGCGGTGCGGGACGCGTGACATGGAGCAGCAGCGCCTGGCCTTCCTCTGGATGCATCAGCGCCTGCGCGTGCACGATTGCATCCTCCGCGAGCGGCGATTGATCGAGCGGCAGCAGCACGCGGCGGAAGCCCGAGAACCGCTTCACGTCGTTCGATGACCGAAGCAGCAGCACCGGCACCTCGGCCGTGCGGATGAGGCCGTCGGCGACGCTGCCCAGCCACAGCCGTCCCACCGGACCGCGCCCGTGCGTCGTCATCACCACGAGGTCGATCTCGCGTTCCGCCACATGGGCGGCAAGCGCGTCCACGATCGGACCGTGGAGGTGATAGGCGAGCGCGCGTGCGCCGGTCTCGAGTTGCACATGCCCGAGCACGCGGGTGAGATACGCCGCTTCGTCTTCGGTCTGCAGCGAGTCGAGCTCGCCGAAATCGACCGGCACCGCGGCCGCGGCCATCTCGGTCCCCACGGAAAGGTGCACCAGTGCGAGGTGCACTTCGGCGTCGCTCCGCTGCGCGAGCTCGACCGCCACCGGAATCGCCTCTTCCGCTGCGCGGGATCCGTCGAGCGGGACGAGAATGCGCTGGTACATGTTGCCTCCCGGAACAGAATGTGTCGCGCCCGACCGGTCGGAGCGCGCGACATGACAATGGCCGGGATCGCATGAAGTGACGATGAAGGCCTACCGAAATTTCCTTCGCGCCCGCTAGGTTGCACGTGTGATGATTTCTTCACACTCGCTTGCACCGACCTTTCACCGCTGCGCGATAGGTTGATCCCGTGCGGATACTCGTCGTGGAAGACGACCGGAAGGTCGCCGGATTCATCGAGCAGGGCCTCAAGGAGGAAGGCCACCCCGCGACGATGCTCGCCCACGTCTACGACTATGACATCATCCTCCTCGACATCGTGCTGCCCAAGAAGAACGGTTTCCAGGTCGCGGCCGAGCTACGGCACGAGGGGCGGGCGACGCCCATCCTGATGCTCACATCGCGCGACGCCACCGAGGACGTGGTGCGCGGCCTCGACGCCGGTGCGGACGATTACCTCGCCAAGCCGTTCCGCTTCGACG
>JBDTQV010000089.1:0-7941 GCA_039932015.1 Gemmatimonadota bacterium
CACGCCGGTATCGCCGGTGACCTCCGCGTACTGCGCGGCGCAGTACGGCAGCCAGACCAGGTCGTCCGAGAACCGCGTGCGAATGCCGCGTCCGCTCTGCGGATGCCACCAGTGCTGCACGTCGCCCTCGACGAACTGGCGGCCGGCGGCGCGAATCAGGTGCTCGCGCGTGATCCCCGGCTCCGCGTACACGAACGCCATCCCGTCCTGGAGCTGGTCGCGGAAGCCGTACGCGCCGCTCGACTGATACAGCGCCGATCGCGCCCACATTCGGCATCCGAGCGCCTGATAGAGCGTCCACCGGTTGACCAGCGCGTCGAACTCGGGTGACGGTGTGTGGGCGGTGATCGCGGAGAGCCGGTGATCCCACGCCGCAGTGGACGTATTGGTCGCCGCGGTCGTCGCACCGTCGGAGCCATATCGCCGGATCAGCTCGCGCGCGCCATCCTCTCCTGCGGCGGCGCCAAGCAGCATGACCACCTCGACCCTGGCGCCGGGTGCGAGGACATACACGGTCTGGAGCGCCGCGCAGGGGTCGAGCTCGACACCGGTGCACTCCGCGAGCCGCTGGCGCAGCATTGCGGCCGGCCGCCCGAGACTCCGGTTCCGGCCGATGAACTCGCGGCGATCGGCGGTGAAGCTCGCGAGCGTACCGCTCATCCAGCTGAACGCGACCTGGTCGGCGAAGAGCCGGTCGAACGTATTGACCGCGAAGATCGCGCCGGTGTCGCGGTCGAACCGCGTGCGCACATCGTGTTCGGTGCGCTCGCGCGCGACGCCGAGCGTCCATTCGACGTAGCTGGTGATGCTGATCCGCCGGGTGGCGTTGCCGCGGTTCACCAGCTCGAGCCGCGCCAGCTTCACCGGATCCTCGGGCGCCATCGCCAGCGTAAGCGTGGTCTCGATTCCGGTATGCTCGTGGACAAACACCGACGCGCCGGCCTGGTGGCGCACGGTGTACGGTGTCTCGTGACGGATCGGTGCGGGGGTGGCGCTCCAGTGATCGCCGGTGTCCTCGTCGCGGAGATACACGACCTCGCCCGGCGGGTCCGTCACCGGATCGTTGGCCCACGGCGTGAGGCGATAGAAGAAGCTGTTGCCCGCCCAGGTGAATCCGCCGCCGCGCTCGCTCACGACGAATCCGCCGGCGGCGTTGGCGATCACGTTGACCCACGGCGCCGGCGGGAGCGTCGAGCCCTCGAGCCGGATCTCGTAATCGAGTTCGGGCGTGAGGCCGCCGAGTCCGTTGAAGAGGGAGAGCGCGCCGAGCGGCTCGGCGGGCAGCGATGCCGTCCCGCCGGTGCGAAAGCGCCGCGCCGCGAGGGCAGCCGCCTGCGGCACCAAGTCCGGCGGATACTCCGCCGGCACGTCCGGCAGATCGCGCAGCACGCCGAGCCCCGGTTCGACGCAATGCACGATTACGCGCGCCATCGCGCGCAGCATTGCGACGTCATCCGGCGCGAGCAGGTCCTGCCGCCGGAGAAACACACCGCCGGGCTGGTCGAGCTGCCCCGCCTCGGTCGAGCCGCGCACCGCCGCCTGCAACTTGTCGGTCAGCTCCTGCAGATAGCTCGGCGGCAGTGTATTCAGGATGACGAGATCCACGCCGACGCCGTGCAGCCGCCAGTAGTAGTGCGCCTGCAGCAGCTGCACGACGGTCGCGAGCCCCTCGGACGAATCGATCGTGGCGAGAAGAATCGGCAGATCGCCCGAGATGCCGTGGGCCCAGAGCGCCTCCTGGCTCCGCGTGTTGCGCTCGAGCTCGTCCGGTGGCGCGCGGAGTGCCACATGCGGATAGATCAGGTGCCCCGCGAGTTGCTGGAAGAGCGCGGAATCCGCGGGCGCCACGCCGATGTCCTGCAGCTCCATCTGCGTCCGCGTCCACGAGAGGTCGAACGCGCGCTGTGCGCCGTACAGATCGCTGTAGCGGTCCGCGAGCTCGACGGCGCGGTCGCGCTCGGGCTGCACCAGCGTCGTGAACGCGACGCGCGCAAATTTTCCGGGCGGCACCCGGAGCCGAACCCGCAACGCGAAAATAGGATCGAGCACTGCGCCGGTGTGTCCGGACAGCGGAGCATCCTGCTCCATCGCCACCGGGTTCGCCACCGAGCGCCCGCGGCCGATGAACGCGGCGCGGTCGGTCTCATAGCTCACCTCACCTTCGCGCTGCCCCGCAACGGCGGCGACATGCGCAAGCCAGAGCCGCGGCTCGCTCGAAGACCGCGGCCGGCGGGTCGCGAGAATCGCATTGTGCGTCTCGACCCATTCGGTCTCGACGAACAGGTTGCCGAATGCCGGATGCGCGCGGTCGGCCTCCTGGGTCGACAGCACGATTTCGCCGTAACTGGTGACCTCGATCTCGCGCGCGGTCCACGAGTGATTGGTGATCGTCACCCGCCGGACTTCGGCCCGGTCGTCGGGCACGACGGCGATTTCGAGGCGCGTCTCGATCTCGCCGTCACGCCGATGGAAGCTCACACGGTCCGAGGCAAACGCGACGTCGTACTGGTCAGCCGGCGCGCCCACCGGCTGGTGCGCCGCCGACCAGACGCGGTCTTCCTCGATGTCGCGGATGTAGCACCAGATGCCGCGATCATCAGCGGTCGAGTCCGAACGCCACCGGGTGACCGCCAGGTGCTCGTACCGCGTCGAGCCCGCACCCGAGTTGGTGATGAGCACGGTGTAGGGCATGGCGCCCAGGAGTGCCACGCGCGGCTGCGCCGTATCGGCCGTGTCGAAGTCGCGCACCGCCGGACGCTCGCGCTCACCGCGCTCCGGCGTCTCGGCAAACGTCTCCGGTTGCGGCTCGCGCGCGATGAATCGCCGGGGGATCCGCTCGCCCAGCAGCAGCTCGGCTGAGCGTGCGAGCGGTTCGGCGTGGAAGCGTTCCTGCCACACGTGATTGGTGAGCGCGTTGCCCAGTGCCACCATGCTCATGCCGATGTGGTGCGCCATGTAGTTCCAGACGACGGCGGACTTCTCCTCCGGCAGGGTCCGCGTGTAGTCGATCGCGTCGTGAAAGCCCCACGGGCCCAGCACACCTTCGCGCTCGAGCAGTGCGCAGTTCTCCATGGCCGAATCGGGATCGACCATGAGCGCCAGCATCGTCGCATACGGCGCGACGACCTGATCCTTGCTGAGCCCGCGCTTGAGCGCGAGCGCCGGCACGCCAAAGGCGCGGTACTGATATGTCCCCTCGCGGTCGCGCAGGTTGTACGCCGACTCGGACATGCCCCATGGAAGATTGTGATCGCGTCCGTGCGCGATCTGGCGGCGAACCGCGGCGCGATGCGTCTGGTCGAGCAGCGTCGCCGGAAGCGACTTCATGACGAGCACCGGCATGAGATACTCGAACATGCTGCCGCTCCAGGAGAGGAGGGCGGTATCGCCGCCGGCAACAGTGAGTGCGCGACCCAGCCGGAACCAGTGCTCGGGTGGCACATCGTCCTTGGCGACGGCGACGTAGCTGGCGAGCCGCGCTTCGGAGGCGAGCAGATCGTACAGCGAGCTGTCGAGCGAGCCCGTCGATTCCTGGTAGCCGATCGAGAACAGCTTCCGGCGGCGGTCGAAGAGCACGGTGAAATCCATTTCGACCGCGTACGCATGGGACCGCCGTGCAATCACCGCGAGGCGCGAGGATGCCTCGGCGCTCACGGTGGCGGCCTCGCCGCTGTCCGCCTCTTCGATACGCGCGACGACCCAGCGCATCCACCAGAGTGAATTCGCCATTGCGGGTGCGGGCGTCACCCGCGCTTCGGCCTGCCGTACCTGTGCAGCGACCGCCGTGAGCGTTGTCTCGCGGCGAGCCAGTTCGCGAAGCGTGGCGCGAAGCTGCGTCGCGGCCGCGGCTCCACCCGGAGCGGCCAGTGCGGCGACGGCAAGCTCGATCGCCGCCTGTACTACTGCGCGGAGCTGACCGTCGCTGACGGCGGCCGGCGCGAGGCACGCCTGCTTGAGCGCCAGCAGATGGCCCGCGAGGTTGCCGCTGTCCACCGTCGATACGTATGCGGGCTCGAGCACGCGCAGATCGGGCAGGCTGTACCAGTTGTAGAAGTGGCCGCGGAATCGCCGCATCCGCTCGAGCGAGCGGAAGGCGGTCTCCAACCGGGCCAGCATGATTTCCGTCGTGATGAAACCGAGGTCGCGCGCGGTGCTGATGCCAAGCAGGTGCAGTCCGATGTTGGTGGGCGACGTGCGGGACGCCACCACCGGTACCGGGATCTCCTGGAAGTTGTCCGGCGCAAGGCCGGCGGTGCTGTCCGAGACGAAATCCTCGAAGAAGCGCCAGTGCAGCAGCGCGTAGCGCAGCGCGCGGGCGCGGTCACGCGTCGCGACCCCTGGCGCGCGGCGTGCCGGCGCCTGCGAGAGCATCCCCGCGATGGCGGGCGATGCGAGCCAGATGCCCACCAGCGGCAGCGCGGCCCACACGCCGCGCGACGCCGCGAGCCCGCCTGCGGCAACGGCGAGTACGAGTGCCCACGCCATGCGCCGCCAGATGCCGCGACTCAAGCGGCCCGCCATGCGCTCGACCTGCGACGCGGACTGCCAGTCGAGCAGATGTTTGCGGCTGACGAACACTCGATACAGCGTCCGCACGATGGCATCCGCCGAGACCACAGCCTGATGCGGAAGAAACACGACCGTGAGCGCGAGCTGGCGCGCGGCGGCCACCGCGTCCCGGAACAGGGCGCCGTAATAGCCACGCCACGAGAGATCGAGCGGAGGCCTGAGAGCCGGAATGAGCAGGCTCAACACCCACGGCCATGCGATGGCGCCGAGGATGAGTGCCGACCATGCGAGCACAGCGTGCGGTGGCCACGTCATCCAGCCGGTCACCAGCAGGGCGAAATACGCAATCTCGACGAGACTCCGCCGCATGTTGTCGAGGATCTTCCAGCGCGAGATCGACGACAGCGGGTTCGGGCCGAGGCCGTCCGCGGAACGCACACGGCTCCGGAGCCACGGCATGAGCTGCCAGTCGCCGCGAATCCAGCGGTGCTTCCGGCGTGCGTGCGTGAGATAGGTCGCGGGGTAGTCGTCGAACAGCTCGATGTCGGTGACGAGCGCAGCGCCGGCAAAGCCGCCTTCGATCAGATCGTGGCTCAGCAGCGTGTTCTCGGCGAAGCGGCCATGCGTCGCGCGCTCGAACGCGGCGACTTCGTAGATACCTTTGCCGGTGAAGCTGCCTTCGCCGAAGAGATCCTGGTACACGTCGGACACCGCCGTCGTGTAGGGATCGACGCCGGGCGGGCCGGACTGAATCGCGGCGAACCGCGTACGCGACGCACTGCCGAGTGCCACGCCTATGCGCGGCTGCAGGATGCCGTAGCCGCGCACGACCCGGCCCGCCGCGGGATCATAGAGCGGAGCGTTGAGCGGATGCGCCAGCGTGCCGACGAGCAGCTCGACCGATTCGCGCGGAAGCGTCGTGTCCGAATCGAGCGTGACGACGTAGCGTGCACCGCTGAGCGCCGCCGGGTTTCCGATGACGACGCTGAACGCGTCGGTGGGCCCGCCGAGCAGGACGGCGTTGAAATCCCCCAGCTTTCCGCGCTTCCGTTCCCAACCCATCCACACGCCCTGCTGCGGATTCCAGCGGCGCGCGCGGTGGAAGAGGTAGAACGTCTCGTCGAGGCCTTCGCCGTACGCCGCGTTGAGCGTGCGGATGCCATGGACCGCCGCGTCCAGGATCTCGGTGTCGCCATCAGTAGACTGGGTCGCTGCGTCGGCAAAGTCAGTGAGCAGCGCGAAATGGATGTTGGGCCCGCGATTGGCGAGGAACTGCACCTCGAGATGCTCGAGCTGCGCGCGCACCGTATCGATGTTGGGCAGCAGCGTCGGCACGACGACGACCGTACGGTTCTCGAGCGGTATGCCATCGTCGCGGTAGTTCAACTTGGGAAGACTCGCCGGTGGGATCAGGAGCGGCAGAAGCTGGTTCACCGCGGCGATGGCGATCTCGCTGATGGGCACGAGCGCCAGCACGAGCAGCGCAATCTGCGCGGCCTGTGACAGCGAATGGATCGTCGAGAACAGCGCTGCGAAAAGGGGAGCGGCAATGAGACTCGCCGCTCCGAAGTAGCCCATGACCGGGTGCGTCTTCAGCCCGCGATAGAGGCGTTCGCGCATCCCGGCGCGATAGCCGACAATGCGCTCGACGTCGGGTCGCCCAGCGTCGATCAGGAAATACCCCACGTGCGCCGTCCGGTCCGGCGCGCCGGCGATGGCCCGCCGCTCGGCCGCGAGCTCGACCGCCTTCCGCGCCACCACCTCTTCGGCCGCTCGCGAGCGCCGCGCGATGTCTTCGACGACGTGCCGGTAGCGGTCGCGGGTGGCGAACGTCATGTGCTCGTAGCAATCCGCCGGGTCCGAGCGCAGCGTCTCATCGGTGACGCTCATCGACTCGAAGAACGCATCCCAGTCGAGCCGCGCGATGCGCCGAAGACTGGTCAGGTGGTTCGCCATCATTACTTGCGTCAGCGCGAGCCGCTGGTTGGAGCGCGTGACGGCGTCTTCAGCGGTGATCGACTCCTCGGCGATCCACTGCTCGAGCCACAGGAGCTTCCGGAACTCGGCCTGATAGGTGCGGATCTGCTGGAACAGCCGCGCCACGAACACCGGTGTGAGCGGCGGATGCTGGTCGACGAATTCCGTGAGCGTGTCGGTCAGCGCCTTGGGCGACGTGTGGCTCGCCTGCTGGAAGCGCGCGGCCCAATCGTCGGCGGACTCCTGCTCGCCGAGGCGCTCCATGACGCGGATCGAGAGGCGGCGGATGTTCTCGACGAGACCGAGGCGGAGCACGGTGGGGATCGCCCACAGCTCGCCCATGTTGAGCGGGTTGCCCGTCTGAAACGCGCCGACGAAGAGCTTGATGTTGTCGAGGTCGAGGTGACCTTCGGTGTGCGCGATGAGCTCGATCGCGAGGTCGTAGATGCGCGGATAGCCGGCGAGCGGGCCCTGGGCGAGCTTTGGCAACTCCTGGTAGTAACCGCGCGGCAGGTCCTGCCGGATGTCGCGGATGTGTTCCTGCACGACGTAGAAATTGTCGAGTAGCCAGTCGGCCGCGCTGCTGATGTCGACGCCGCGGTCGGCGGCTTCCGTGAGCGTCGCGCGCACCGCATCGAACGACTGCTCGGTCGTGTCGAGGCGGCTGAGCAGCGGCCCTTCCTTTATTCGCTGGTACCAGGGGACGCGTCCGCCCGGCACGAAACGCTGGCGGCGGCCCAGGGCGCGCGCATGCGTGGCAAGGCCCTCGGCGCCCAGGAGCTGACCGCGGAAGGGGCCGATGCGCCGGTCGGTGTTGATCGCCTCGAGCGCGCGAAACGCACCGGATCTCAGCGAGTAGAGAATCCCGCGTCGCTCGGGAGGGACTACGGATGCCATCGGATGTTGCCGCAGTGAGTCATACGGTAGCATACCCAGATGCAGGGGTTCGCCGCGCCCCCGCCTGTCCTAGCCGGGCAGCGTGTCACAGGGCATATTGTCCGCATCCCGCACCACAATCTCCGCTACCGTTGAGGCTCGTCACGACCGACGCCGCTGCACGCCTGAGCTTGGCCGTCTCTGATCGCTATCTGATCGAGCGCGAGCTGGGCGCGGGCGGGATGGCCACGGTATACCTCGCCGAGGACCTCCGCCATCACCGGCAGGTGGCGGTGAAGGTGCTGCGCCCCGAGCTCGCGGCGGTGATCGGTGCCGAACGCTTTCTGGCCGAGATCCGGACGACGGCGAATTTGCAGCATCCGCACATTCTGCCGTTGTTCGATTCAGGCGAGGCGGACGGCTTTCTGTTTTACGTCATGCCGCTGATTCAGGGCGAGAGCCTGCGAGAGCGGATCACGCGGGAGAAACAGCTTCCGGTTCCGGACGCGGTGCGCATCGCGACGGAGGTCGCGGGAGCCCTCGACTACGCGCACCGGCACAACGTCATCCACCGCGACA
>JBDTQV010000090.1:0-7901 GCA_039932015.1 Gemmatimonadota bacterium
AAGGATCGCCGAGGTCAACTGCATCGTGTGCCGCTCATGACGCTGTCGATCGGCATCGTGACGAATCGCCATCGCGACTTCACGCACCCGGCGCAGGTGAGCGAGCTCGCCACGGAAATGAAGAGTTACGCCAAGACGTTGCCTGGATCCGTATTCGTCGTGGATCGCCGGCAGGGCGCTGAGGGCGAAGGTCGCGGCACGCCGCCGCGATGACCGCACTACCAGGATAATGCGATGAATGTGACCTGTCCGAATTGCGCGACGATGTATCGTGTGGATCCCGCCAAGGTGCCGGAGGGCGGCGTTCGCGCGCGTTGCGCCGTCTGCAGCGCCGTGTTCCCGGTGCACCGCGAGGCCGGTGACGCAGCGACCCCGGCCGGGGACGCGATGCCAGCCGATCCAGTGCGGCGTGAGTCGAACGCGCCACATCGGGAGGCGCCCGCAGCTCCTGCTCCACCCGAGCCTGCGGCGCCGCCAGCGCCGGCTCAAGCGGCCCAGCGTGCGCCAGAGCCAGCCGCTCCACCGGTGCCGGCTGCCGCCCTACCATCACCACCACCGGCCACACCAGCGCCATCGCGCCCCGCGTCGCCCGTTGGCGCGCCGCCTGCCGCTCGGCACGCAATGCCCCGGCCAGCGGCTCCGCCGGCGGCGCCAGCCGTGGCCAAGCGACAGGTGAATCCGTTCCTGTCGCAGGATCCGTCGCAGAAGGCGCGCCGCCTGGCTCGCGCACTCATCTCCGACATGGTCGTCTACCACCCGGCCAAGCGGCGCGAAGGACTGCGTGACGGCTCGCTCAAGCAGCTCTTCGAGGAAGAGATCAAGAAAAGCTGGGAGGAGTACGCCGACCAGGTCGGCCGTGACGTTGCGGAGTCGTCGAACCACTTTCGCGACGCGCTCAACGAAATTCTCGCCGACGGTCGCCCAATCTTCTGATCGCCGCGCTCACCGCTGTATATTTAGGGGCCCGGAGCCGCCCGTCCGCCTGCTGGCGGATGGGCGGTTCGCTCATCCGCACCGGATCACACCAGTACCGTCGGAGTCACGATGTCCGATCTGATCGAACGCCTCGCCGATCTCGACCGCCGCGTCATTGAGTTGCGAGACTTCCTTTGACGTCGATGCCAAGCGTGCGCGACTGAGCGACCTCGAATCGCAGCAGTCGGATGCGGCGTTCTGGGCCAATACCGAGCGCGCACGGGACGTTGTGCAGGAGATCAAGCAGCTCAAGGGATGGGTGACGCCCGCCGACGACCTGACGCAGCGCGTCGGCGATGCGCGGGCGCTCGCCGAGATGCTGGAGACCGATTCCGACGCGGCGATGGAAGCGGAGCTCAATGTGGAAGCCGAACGCCTGGCCAGCACGGTCGAAGCGTTCCAGCTCCGCACGATGCTTCGAGGGCCCGATGACGCGCGCGATGCGCTGCTCACGATTCATCCGGGCGCGGGCGGTACCGAGTCGCAGGATTGGGCCGAGATGCTGATGCGCATGTACCGCCGCTGGGCGGAGCGCCACGGATTCACGCTGAGCGTCCTCGATCTGCTGCCGGGTGAAGAGGCCGGGATCAAGTCGGTAACGATCGAAATCCGGGGAGAATTCGCCTACGGGTTCCTCAAGGCCGAGAAGGGCGTCCACCGGCTGGTGCGGATTTCTCCCTATGATTCTCAGGCGCGGCGACATACCTCATTCGCTTCGGTGTTCGTCTACCCCGACATTGACGATACCATCGAGGTGAACATTCGGGACGAGGACATCAAGATGGACGTGTTCCGCGCGTCGGGCGCCGGCGGCCAGCACGTCAACAAGACCTCGTCCGCGGTGCGGCTCACCCACGTTCCGACCAACACGATCGTGAGCTGTCAGCAGGAGCGAAGCCAGACGAAGAATCGCGCGACGGCCATGAAGATGCTCCGTGCGGCGATCTATCAGAAAATGCTCGAGGAGCAGCAGGCCGCGCAGGCGCTCGTCGAGGCCACCAAGACCGACAATTCGTGGGGCAATCAGATCCGCTCCTACGTGTTCCAGCCCTACACGATGGTGAACGACCATCGCACGGAGCTCAAGATCTCCGACGTGCAGCGGATCATGGACGGCGACATCGATGAATTCATTCAGGCCTACCTGAAGCGCTTCGGAGGTCACGCAGCGTGACGGACGCAACGGACCGCTCCTTCGTCGAGGAGGCCCGCCGGGAAAAGCGTACGGCACTTGAGGCCGCCGGAATTCCGGCCTTCGCGTATTCATACGCCCGGACGCACGACACGACCGCGGCCATCGCCGCGTACAACGATTCCATGGGCGACGATGGCCCTGAGGTCGCGGTGGCCGGGCGGATTGTCGCCTGGCGGCCCAAGGGCAAGGTCGTGTTCGGCCATCTCGAGGACGGTGAGGGGCGCATTCAGATCTATCTGCGCGAGGACGGGATGGGCGCCGGCTGGGAATTGCTCCGATACCTGGATCTCGACGATCATGTCGGCGCGCGGGGGCACGTGATGCGCACGCGCTCCGGCGAGATCACTCTGCGCGTCAGCGCCATCGAGCTGCTCGCGAAATCGCTCCGCCCGCTTCCCAGAGGGAAGACCCAGGTGGATGCCGACGGCGGGACCAGGACCTTCGGCGGCCTGACCGATCCGGAGATCCGCTTCCGCCAGCGCTACGCCGATCTGGCCGTCCATCCGGAGGTCCGGCAGATCTTCCGGCTGCGGGCGCGGGTGGTCACGTACATCCGGCGCTTTCTCGACGAGCGCGGATTTCTCGAGGTGGAAACGCCGGTGCTCCAGCCGCTCTACGGCGGCGCGTCGGCGCGGCCGTTCACGACGCATCACCACGCCCTGGACATGCCACTGTATCTCCGCATTGCCGACGAGCTCTACCTCAAGCGGCTTCTCGTGGGCGGCCTCGAGCGTGTGTACGAGATTGGCCACGACTTCCGTAACGAAGGCATCGACCGGACACACAGCCCCGAGTTCACGATGCTGGAATGGTACATGGCGTACGCGGACTATCGCGTCATGGCGGACATGGCCGAAGAGCTGATTGGCGGCCTTGTCGAGGAGGTGGCCGGCACGCGCGCGCTTGTGCGCGATGGCGTGACGCTTGATTTCACTGCGCCGTTCGCACGGCTGCCGTTCGTCGAGGGCATTCGCCGGCACGACGGTCCGGACGTCCTGTCCGCCAGCGAGAACGAGATGCGCGCCGCGCTGCGGAACCGCGGCGTCGCGGCCGAGGCGGCCGAGACGTTTGCCGGCGGAAAGCTGATCGACGAAGTCTTCAAGACATTTCTGGAGCCTCACCTGATTCAGCCAACGATTTTGGTCGACTATCCTCGCGCGCTCTCGCCGCTCGCCAAGACGCATCGCGACGACGACCGGCTCACCGAGCGGTTTGAGTTGTTCGTGCAGGGGCGGGAGATCGCGAACGCATTCAGCGAGCTGAACGACCCGGACGAGCAACGCGCGCGCTTCGAGGAGCAGGTGGCGCAGCGCGAGGCCGGTGACGACGAGGCGCAGCAGTATGATGCGGATTACATTCGGGCCCTCGAATACGGCATGCCCCCGGCCGGTGGCATCGGCATGGGAATTGACCGGTTGGTCATGCTCCTGAGCGGCCAGCCTTCCGTTCGGGATGTGATCCTGTTTCCGGCGATGAGGCCGGAGGCGTGAAACTGCCGACCCGGCTCGAATGGAGCATCGCCGCGCGCTACCTGCGCAGCCGCCGTCGCAGCAACGCTGCCTCATTGAACACAATCATCTCGGTCGGCGGCGTTGCCGTCGGCGTCACCGCTCTGATCGTGGTGCTCGGCGTAATGAATGGCCTCCGAAACGACCTGCGCGAGCGGATCCTCGTCGGCGCGCCGCATCTCCGGATTCTGACCTTCGGTACCGGACTGCGCGTGGAGAACTGGCAGGCGGCGATCGACTCGATTCTCAAGGATCCGGACGTTGTCGCCGCCGCGCCCGAGGTCCTGACGCAGTCGGTCATCACCAAGGGCGCGGACTACGCTGAAGCGGTCAACGTCGTCGGGTTCGACGCGGACACGGGCAAACGCTCGGTGACGTCGCTCCCGCAGTCGATACGTGAAGGCGACCTCTCGTTCAAGACCACGCACGAAAACGTCGACGGCGCGATTCTTCTCGGGTCGCGGCTCGCGGGCCGCCTGTCGGCCTACCGCGGTGACGTGATCACGCTCGTGCCGCCCACGGCCGCGAAAGTGAACGCCGCAGTGGGAATGGCCGTGCCGCGGTTCTGGCGGTTCGAGGTGACCGGGATGTTCGACACCGGGATGTACCAGTACGACAACCAGTTCGTTGTCATGTCGCGGCAGACGGCGCAGGCCTTCAGCGGAATGGGCGACGCGGTGTCCGGCATTGCCGTCCGCCTGCGTGATCCCGACCTTGCGCCCGTCGTCGGCAAGCGCCTGGAAGAGAGGCTCAAGTATCCGTATCGTGCGCTCGATTGGCAGACTCAGAATGCCAGCCTCTTCAGTGCACTCAAGCTCGAGAAGATCGCGATGGGGCTCGTCATTTTTTTCATCATGGTGGTGGCCGCGTTCAACATCGTCGGCACGCTGACCATGGTTGTCGCGGACAAAACCCGTGAAATCGGTATTCTTCAGGCGATGGGCCTGACGGGGAAGGCGGTGGGACGGGTCTTCCTGATGCAGGGCGCCATCATCGGCATCGTCGGCACGTCGATCGGGCTCGTGCTCGGCCTCGTCGTGGCATTCGTAGTGGACAAGTCGGGGTGGGTGCGGATCGACCCGTCGGTGTACTTCATCGATCATCTGCCAATTCACGTGCAGCTCGCTGACGTGCTCGTGGTCGTCGCCGCCAGCTTTGCCATCGCGATTCTCGCCACCGTGTACCCGTCGCGCGCAGCGGCACGGCTCACGCCAGTCGACGCGATCCGCCACGAATGACACCTGTACTCGAGGCCCACGACCTGCGAAAGGTCTACCGCGGCGGCGATGGGTCGCCGATCGAGGTGCTCGCCGCCGTCAGCCTGACCGTCGAGCGCGGTGAGTTCGTGGCAATCATGGGCGCGAGCGGCGCCGGCAAGAGTACGCTGCTGCACCTGCTGGGCGCGCTCGACCGTCCCACCTCCGGAACGGTCGCGCTCGACGGTGAAACGTACGCGGAGCAGTCGGCGGAGCGGCTCGCGGCGATCCGGAACCGGAAACTCGGATTCGTGTTCCAGTTTCATCACCTTCTCCGCGAATTCAACGCTTTAGAGAACGTCATGATGCCCCTGTTGATCGCCGGAACCAGCAGTGCCGTGGCACGTGACAAGGCAGAGGGGCTGCTGGCCACGGTCGGACTCAGCTCGCGCATGCTGCACCGGCCTGCCGCGCTCTCGGGCGGTGAGCAGCAGCGCGTCGCCGTCGCCCGTGCGCTCGTGAGCGATCCGCTTCTGGTGCTCGCCGACGAACCTTCCGGCAACCTCGATTACCACAACAGCGAACGTCTGCACGAGCTGTTCGAGACGCTCGCGCGCGAGTTTGAAACTGCGCTGGTCGTTGTGACGCACAACCGGCAGCTGGCGGCGCGCGCCGATCGTATTCTCGCCATGGAGCACGGCGGCCTCGTGCCGCATCCCGGCGTGGAGGCGCTTCCCTAGTGGCATGCGACCAGTGCCACGAACGTGACGCCGTCATCCACCTGACGCAGATCGTCAACGAACAGGTGACGACCTTGCACCTGTGCGAGCGCTGCGCCGCGGAACGCGGCGTCGAAGGCGCCGGTGTCCCGGTCAAGTCTCCGCTCGGTGATTTCCTCGCGGCGATGGGCAAGGGGCAGGGCGCCACCCCGAATGCACTGGTCGATCGGGAGACTTGTCCGGCGTGCAACGCCACGCTGAAGGATTTCCGCGACAGCGGACGGCTGGGCTGTTCGGAATGCTACCGGAGCTTCGAGCCGCAGCTGCGTGACCTTCTGCGGCGGCTGCACGGCTCCACGCATCACGTGGGCGAGCGCTACACCGCTCCGGGTGGCGAGCTGGCCAGCGAACCACGGTCGCAGGAGGAGCTGCGCGAGGAGCTGCGCGACCAGCTGCGTCTCGCCGTCGGAACCGAAAACTTTGAGCTGGCGGCCGAACTGCGCGACCGCCTGCGGGTGATGGAATGATCGATCTGAGCCTGCTGTCGGACGGCGGCATGGCCTGGCTCGATGCCAGCGGACCCGCCAGCCATCTGGTGCTGTCTACCCGGATCCGGCTGGCCCGGAACCTTGCCGGCCGAGCCTTCGTAGGGCGGAACAGCGAGTCCGAGCGCGAGGCGGTGCTGCGAGATGTGGGCGCCGTCTCTCGCGATACGGTCCTGCTGCGCCGAGCGGCGCAATTTCGCCTCGACCAGCTCGAGCCTGCGGATCGGCAGCTGCTCCATGAACGTCATCTGGTAAGCAAGGAGCTGGCGGGTCTCGACGCGGATGGCCGGGTGCGAAGTGGCGCTGCCGTGATGCTGCAGGATCGTCTTGGTGTGATGCTGAATGAGGAAGATCATCTCCGGCTGCAGGCGCTGCATTCCGGCTTCGCGCTGGAGGCCGCGTACGCTGAGCTCGACAGGCTGGACACCGAACTGGGGCAACGACTTGCCTTCGCATTCCACCCTGAGTTCGGTTATCTTACGTCCTGCCCAACCAACGTCGGAACAGGCCTTCGGGCATCAGTTTTGATCCACCTTCCCGGGCTCGTGCTCACCAAGGAAATCTCCAAGGTTCTGCAGGGGCTTTCCCAGGTGGGCCTCACATTCCGGGGATTGTACGGCGAGGGCAGCGAGGTCGTCGGCAACTTTTTTCAGCTGTCGAACCAGACCACGCTCGGTCAGACCGAGTCGGAGCTGCTGGATCACCTCGGCAAGGTCGTCCGGCAAGTGATGGAGTACGAGGAGCAGGCCCGCCAGGTGCTGCTGCGAAATGCGCCGGCGATCATTGAAGACAAGGTGTGGCGCGCCTACGGCTTGCTCCGGTATGCCCGTGCACTGTCCTTCGACGAAGCCATGAACCTCCTCAGCGGCGTGCGCCTCGGTGTAGGGCTCGAGCTCATCCCGGGCGTCTCCATTTACACGCTGAACAAGTTGCTGATCCATGCGCAGCCGGCACATCTCGCGGCCGCCGGGGATCTCGCCCTCGACGACGCCGAGTTGCCGCTCCGACGAGCCAGCCTCGTCCGGCGGGTGCTCGACGAAGAAGTCGGACGACGCGGATGACCCGCGAGCGTCGACCTGTACGCACAGCAGGAATATCGCGATGAACGGTTACAACTTTACCGACCGCGTTCGGAAGGTTCTTCAGATGGCCCGCGAGGAAGCGGCCCGTCTGCATCACGAATACGTGGGAACGGAGCACATCCTCCTCGGCCTCATTCGTGAGGGCGAGGGCGTCGCTGCGGCCGTGCTCACCAACCTGAATGTCGATCTCGAGGACATTCAGCAGAAGATCGAAGAGACGGTGAAGAAGGGGAAAGCGGCCGCGGCCGCCGGCCCTGATCTGCCGTACACATCGCGGGCCAAGAAGGTGCTCGAGCTGGCGATGACCGAAGCACGCGAGCTCAATCACTCGTACGTGGGCACCGAGCATCTGCTGCTCGGGCTGCTGCGCGAGGAGAAGGGCATCGCCGCGCAGGTGCTGACCGACGCGGGGGTCAACCTCGAGCAGTCGCGGGCGGAAACCCTCCGGCTGCTCGGCAGCGATATGCCGCAGGCATCTGCCGGCGGCAGTGGCGTGACCCCGCCACAGGCCGCGCCGCCCAAGAGCGAGAAGAAGAGCAAGACGCCGGCGCTCGATCACTTCTGCCGTGATCTGACGCAGCTCGCCGCCGAAGGCCAGCTCGATCCGACGATTGGTCGCGCCAAGGAGATCGAGCGCGTCATGGAGATCCTCGCCCGCCGGAAGAAGAACAATCCGGTGCT
>JBDTQV010000091.1:0-7892 GCA_039932015.1 Gemmatimonadota bacterium
CGACATGCTGAGCGGACTGTCGCAGCTCCGGTTGCAGGGGGGTGTGCTGAGCAAGGTGTCCGGCGGCAGCAACGTTCCCGAGCGATATAGCTCCGACCTCTGGGTGCACGGTTCGTACGCATACACCGGCACCTGGGCCACACGGTCGGGCACGCCAGGAAACGTGCTGAAGGTGTGGCAGCTCAGCGCCGCCGGCGCACCGACGCTCGTGGACTCCATCAAGACCGTCGGCGTAGGCACCGTGAGCGACGTCGAGGTGACAGCCGACGGGAAGTGGCTCCTGTTCACCGCCGAGAGCGGCCCGGAGGGTGGTCTCTACCTGTACAGTCTGGCTGATCCGGCGCACCCGACGTTTGCGACGAACTATCTCGTCTCGACCGGCCTTCACACCGGCACATTCGCGACGATCAATGGCCGCCGGTACGTCTTCGCCGCGAAAAATCCGGCCAACCCCGCTATGATGATATTCGACGTGACCGACGCGACGCCCTGAGCGTCCGCGTCGGCTCCGTCGGCCCTCGCAGGCCCCGCCGTTCCCAACAACCGAGGATCCTCCTGGTGCGCACCCCACTCGTGCTCGTCACCTTTGCGCTCGCCAGCGCCGCACCACTCGTCGCGCAGGGAATGTCCGGATTCGCCGCCTCGGCCGTCGCGCGGCAGCGGCGGACCGAGGAGCTGCTGCAATCGGTGCCCGATTCGCTGCACGCCCGCGCCGACGTGCGCACGCTCAGCGCGGTACCGCACGTCGCGGGCAGTCCCGCTCAGCAGGCGACCGCTGCGTACGTACTGCGCGAGATGAAAGCGGCCGGGCTCGACACCAGCCGAATTGACTTCCGGGTCTGGATGCCGTATCCGGACTCGACCATCGTCGAGATCGTGACGCCTGTACGCACCCGGCTCGTGCTGGAGGAGCCGACGCTGGCGGAAGATTCGACCACGCGACTCGCGCGCTGGCCGGCCATGAATGGATCGGCCGGGTCCGGCGACGTGACCGCCGACGTGATCTACGTCAACTACGGGCTCGCCGACGATTACGCCGCGCTGGATTCCGCGCACGTCGACGTACGCGGCAAGGTTGTCATTGCGCGCTACGGCCGGAGCTTTCGCGGCATCAAGGCGCGTGAGGCCGAGGCACATGGCGCGGCCGCGTTGCTGCTGTACTCCGATCCCCAGGACGACGGGTACGTGCGGGGCGATATCTATCCGGCAGGCCCGATGCGGCATCCCGACGCCGTGCAGCGGGGCAGCGTCTTCAATGGCGATGGCGATCCGAGCACCCCTGGGTGGCCATCGACGCGCACTGCGCGCCGGCTTCCGGTGGACTCCATGAACGTCTCGCACATTCCGGTGGTGCCGATCGGCTACCGGAATGCGGCGCTGATTCTCGCGCCAATGAACGGGGCCCCGATTCCAGCGCAGTCGTGGCAGGGAGGGCTGCCGTTCCGCTACCACGCGGGCGGGAGTGGCGTGACGGTGCGCGTCGGCCTCTGGCACGAAACCGGTGATCGCGCATACAAGACGATCACGAATACGTACGGCGTGATACGCGGCAGTGAATGGCCCGACGAAATGGTACTGATCGGAGGGCACCGTGACGCGTGGGGGCCCGGCGCTCGAGACAATGTGGGCGGCGTGACGAGCGTCCTCGGCGCTGCGCGCGCGTGGGGTGCTGCGCTGAAGGCGGGCATCAGGCCGCGCCGCACACTCGTGTTCGCCACGTGGGATGCGGAGGAGTGGGGGCTGGTCGGCTCGACGGAATACGCTGAGCTGATGCAGGACACGCTCCGGGCGCGGGCGGTGGCGTACGTGAATCAGGACGATGCAGCGGACGGCCGCAGCTTCGGCGCCGGCGGTACGGCCTCGCTCCACGCCATGTTGCGCGATATCTCGAAGGTAGCGCGTCAACCCGGCGAGACGGTGAGCGTTTACGCGGCGTGGCGCCGCCGCACGGTGACGACCGACACCGGCGAGGTCTCGCTCGGTGATCTGGGAGGCGGGAGCGATTTCGGCGGGTTCTACAATTTCCTCGGCATACCCGCCGTGGAATACGGGTTCGGTGGTCCGGGCGGCGTGTACCACTCCGCATATGACACCTACACGTTTCAGGACCGGTTCGGTGATCCGGGCTTTCTGAGCGCCGCGGCGGCCGGCCGCATTTCCGCCCTCGTGGTTGGCCGCCTCGCGAATGCCGATATCGTGCCGTATGACAACGCCGAGCTCGCGCGCCGCCTCGCCGGGTTGTCGGCGGCTCTCGGCCGCTCAGCCGATGCGAAGCGCGCCGGGATCCGGCTCGACTCGCTCGATGCCGCGATCGCGGCGCTGCGCCAGGCCGGCGAAGAATTCAACACCGCCCGCGATGCCGCGCTCGGGTCCGGATCAGTGTCGCCCAAAAAACTGGCGCAGGTGAATGCGCTCCTGCGCGTGGTCGAACAGGAGATGGTGCGGCCCACCGGCCTCGTGGGGCGGCCCCGCATGCGGAACCTCGTCATCGCGTCCGATCGCGACAATGGCTACTCCGACATGCCGTTTCCGGGCATCGGCGAGGCACTGCGGGACCGCGATCCGGCGAGGGCGCAGCGGGAATCCGGCGAGCTGGCCACCCGAATCCGTGCGGCCGCAGCGCGGATCGACCGTGCGCGGGGGGTGCTGGCAAGGCGCTGACAGGAGGACCACTGCGGAAAGAGATCCAGAACGGAATCGGGCACGTAGTCAAACAGGTGTCCAGTTCGTACCCGGAATGAACGGTATTCCGGATGGTCGGCTTCGGCCGGCGGACTCGGGCACCTTCGGATCGGTTCCGCGCATGCCGGGCGCGCGTGAGCGGCCCGCCCGAACGCTTCCGAAGTACTGCCGGTCCAACCGGCATGACCATCCGCGGGGAGTAATTTCATGAAACTGGACAATGCTGGGGACGCAGCGAACCGGGTACTACCACCCGGCTTTGCCGCGACGGGCGACCGCCGCCAATTCCTGAAGTGGAGCGGGGCGGCAGCGGTGCTGCTCGCGGCCTGCGACAGTGCGCCAACCGATAGCTCGCCGGCGACGCCCGTGTTCGGCGCGGCCAAGGGCGGAGTCTCGGACGGCGCGGCGGCCGTGACGATCAACTTGAGCAACGACGTCGGCATTCTGAATTTCGCATACGCACTCGAGCAGCTCGAAGCGGCATTCTACACGATGGTCGTCGCGAACCAGTTCAAAGGGGGAGGCACGGAGGAGGCACTCGTCTTCAGCGACATCAGGAAGCACGAAGTCATCCACCGGGAGTTTTTCAAGGCCGCGCTCGGAGCGGCGGCGATTCCCAAGCTGTCGTTCGACTTCTCGTCCATCAACTTCCGGGCTCGCGGTGACGTGCTGGGCGTCGCGCTCGCCTTCGAGGAGCTGGGTGTCAGCGCCTACAACGGCGCCGCCCAGTTCATCTCCAACACCGATTACCTGGTGATCGCCGGAAAGATCGTGTCGGTCGAGGCGCGGCATGCATCGACCATCGCCGACCTGTTCCGCCCGAACGGCAAATCCTTTGCGCCGCGGGCGTTCGACCTGGCGCGCGGGTTCAACGAGGTGCTGGCCATCGCGGATCCGTATATCGCGACCGCGGTCACCCTCACCAATGTTCCGAGCTGAGGAGCGAGACCTATGAGCATCATGAACCTGCTCGGGGGCATCGACTCCGAGTCAACAACCAACCGTCGCGGAGCGATCGCGCGCGGGGGCCAGTTGGCGGCCGCCGCAGTGCCGGCCGGCCTGGCGGCATTTGCGCGACGCGGATTTGCCGCGAGCACCTCGGCTGCCACCCCAACGATCGTGGAAGTTCTGAACTTCGCGCTGACGCTCGAGTATCTCGAAGCGCGATACTATATCATGGGCGTCGATTCTGGCGTCATTTCCGGGCGCGACTCGCGAATCTTCACGACGATCCGCGACCACGAAATTGAGCATCGCGAGTTCCTGATCGGCGTCCTCCAGTCGCTCGGCGCGACACCGGTATCGGAGCCAACCTTCGACTTCACCGCCGGCGGGGCGTTCGCGCCGTTTTCGAATTACGACACGTTCAAGCTGCTGTCGCAGGCATTCGAGGACACGGGCGTGCGGGCGTACAAGGGACAGTTGCCCAATGTCCAGTCAAATGACACCGTGCTCACCGCGGCCGCGACCATCCATTCGGTCGAAGGGCGGCATGCGGCAGAGGTGCGGCGTTTGCGCGGCGAGAAGGGCTGGATCCCGTTCGAGGATCCGCTCGCGCCCGGCGCGGTTCACGCCGTGTATGATGGTGAAGGCAACCTGGTGCAGCTCGGGGTGAATGTCGGCGCATTCGAAGGCGCGCAGGCGGGCACCGAAGCGTTCGACGAGCCGCTCACGATGGCTCAAGTGCTGGCCATCGCAAGTCCGTTCATCGTCGGGTAACCGGCCGGCAGGGAAGCGCGCGTCGCTCAGGGATTCGCGGTCCAGGAATCGTCGCCCGGAATGATATCGGGCGTAAAGCCGTCCGGGTTCACGCGTGCTCGCGTGATCTTCTTCGTGGCCGGCACCTGCGCGACGTAGCGGTCTCCGTCATACCAGATCTCGACCGGGTAGTGGTAACGCTCGGTGCTGTTGTCGTTGTACGTCACCTCGAGTTCCACCGGCATCACCGCCGACCCGAAATTCCGAATCGTGATCGCCGCATTGGTGCCGTTCTGCCGGACACTTTCGACAGCCTGGTCGAGCGTGCCGGTCGTGAAGAAGAACCCTCGCCAGAACCACGCGAGATCCCGGCCCGAGACGTTTTCCATCGTCCGAAAGAAATCGCTCGGCTGCGGGTGCTTGAAGGCCCAGCGTCGTGTGTACTCGCGGAATGCGGAATCGAATACTTCGGCGCCGAGCACCTTGTTGCGGAGTGCGAGCAGTACAATCGATGGCTTCACGTACGCGAGTGCGCCGAGATTGTTGTTGTTCACGTAGCGGTTGGCCGGCGTCATGATCGGCTGCGCCGTCGGCGTCTGATCGAGGCTGAATACGAATTGCGCCTCTCCCTTTCGGGTGAGTGTGTCAGATCGCTGCCAGTAGTTCTCTTCCGAGAACGTATTGATGAAGGTGTTGAAGCCCTCGTCCATCCACGCATAGCGGCGTTCGTCGGATCCTACGATCATCGGATACCACATGTGACCGATTTCGTGGGTCACGACGTTGTACAACTCCTGAGGCGTGCTGCTCCGCGCTTCCATCGCCACCATCGGATATTCCATACCCGAGACCGGCCCTTCCACGGCCGAGATCTGGGGGTACGCGTAGCGGAACCAGTGGGTACTGTATTCCTGAATGCTGAAGCGGCTCATTTTGGCTGCATCGCGCCAGGTGGCAACGGCAGACGCGCGATAGTACGCGTTCGCCATGACGCCCTGCCACGACGATGCGTCCCACTGATACTCGGGTGACCCGGCCCAGGCCACGTCGCGAACGCTGGTCGCCTTGAAGCGCCACGTGAGCATGCCCTTGGTCGTGGGGCGCGCCGCGCCGGACGCCAGCTCGTCAGCGGTGACGATGCTGATCGTCGAATCCGAGTGCGCGGCTTTCGCGAGCCGGGCTCGCTCGGTCGCGGTGAGCACTTCGGCCGGATTCTGCAGCACGCCGCTCCCGGCCACGATGTAGCCTGCGGGCACGGTCACCGCGTAATCGATATCGCCATACTCGAGATAGAACTCGCCCTGGCCCAGGTACGGCAGGGTATTCCAGCCGTTCACGTCGTCGTACACGGCCATGCGCGGATACCATTGCGCGAGCTCGTAAAGCGGGCCTTCCCGGCCCATGCGGTCTGCGCCGTGCTCCGGAATGGTGAAGTGGTATGCGATGTCGAGCGTGGTGGATGCGCCGGGTGCGAGTGGCGTCGCGAGTGCGACGTACATCATGGTCTCATCGACGCGCGTGCGCAGTGCCGTGCGTGTCGCTGCGGCGGTCGCCGGTGCCCTGCGCGCGCGGGCGGGCGCGGCCGCCGCTGCCTGCGTAATCGACTCGATGACGAATCCGCCCTGGAATCCTGCGGCGCCGAATCGGCTGTTCGATGGATTCAGGAGGGAACCGGTGGCGCCCGGCCGAAACAGATTCTGGTCCATCTGCATCCAGACGAACCGCAGCGTGTCGGGTGAATTGTTGCGGTAATGAATAGTTTCGGTGCCGCGGAGGGTATTCGACGCGGTGTCGAGCGTTGCGCGGATCGAATAGTCCACGCGCTGCTGCCAGTAACGAGGCCCTGGTGCGCCATCCGCAGACCGGACTTCGTTGGCCGGCGGCAGCCCGATGGGACTGAAGATGCCCGTGTCGGCGACGGGGGCGCGGAGCGACGGGGCCGCGCGTGCAGGCGCCGGGCGGGTCGCCGCCGCACCCGGCAGCGTCGGGGTGGCTGGTTGCTGCTGAGCGGCGAGGGGCGCGGCGGCCAGCGTGAGCACCAATGAGAGGCGGAGCATGAATCCTCGGGAGAGCGGGGAGGACTAAAGTTTGGGCAGCGTCACGCCGACTTGTCCCTGATACTTGCCACGCTTGTCGGCGTAGCTCGTCTCGCAGACGTCGTCGTCGTCAGCCTCGAAAAACAATACCTGGCAGATGCCTTCGTTGGCGTAGATCTTGGCCGGGAGCGGCGTGGTGTTCGAGATCTCGAGGGTAACGAAGCCTTCCCACTCGGGTTCGAACGGCGTCACGTTGGTGATGATTCCGCACCGTGCGTAGGTCGATTTGCCGACGCAGATCGTCAGCACGTTGCGCGGGATCCGGAAATATTCGACCGACCGCGCGAGCGCAAAGCTGTTTGGCGGGACGATGCAGACGTCGCCCGCGAATTCGACGAAGCTCTTGGCATCGAATTGCTTGGGATCGACGATCGCGCTGAGCACGTTGGTAAAAATCTTGAATTCGGGTGCCACCCGCATGTCGTAGCCGTACGACGATACGCCGTAGGAAATTCCGCCGCCGCGGACCTGGGCGTCCGTGAACGGCTCGATCATGGCGTGATCGCGGGCCATGCGGCGGATCCAGCGGTCGGATTTGATCGACATGCGCGCGCGGTATCCTGGCTGCGGGTAAGGTGGTGTCGGAAGCGCCGGAATATAGTCGGCGGCGAGAGATATGTACTGTCAGGACTGCGGGTTGAAACACTTCCTGAACCGGATTAACTTCTCGGTCGTTGCTTGTGAAAATTCTCACGAGTGGGCATGCGCATGCTACAGCCGTACATTCCGGTGCTTCTCCTGATCGCGTTCGTGATCGCGAACGCGGTCCTGATGCTGGGCCTCTCCCAGTTCTTCTCGCACGGCGAGCGCACGGCGGCCAAGGTCGCGCCGTATGAGTCGGGAATGCCGGTACTCGGGGACGCGCGCGAGCGATTTTCGATCAAGTTCTATCTCGTCGCCATGCTGTTCATCATTTTCGACATCGAGACCGTATTCATGATTCCGTGGGCGGTCGCCTTCCGGCAGCTGCCTGACATCGCCGGTCTCCTGATCGTCGAAATGCTGGTTTTCGTCCTCATCCTCGCGGTGGGGTACGTGTACATCTGGAAGCGCGGAGCGCTCCAATGGGATTGATCAATCCTGCGACGGAACACCCGGAAGACGAGACGTCGGTGCTTTCCGAAGGGTCACCGAACTTCGTCACCACGACGCTCGACTTCCTCACCAACTGGGCTCGTTCCAACTCGCTATGGCCCATGCCGTTCGGCACTGCCTGTTGCGCGATCGAATACATGGCTACCGCGGCCAGCCGGTTCGACATCGCGCGCTTCGGCATGGAGCGCCAAAGTTTCTCGCCGCGCCAGGCCGACGTGTTCATCTGCGCCGGCCGGGTGCCGTTCAAGCTCGCACCCATCATGCGACGAATCTGGGATCAGATGCCGCAGCCGAAGTGGTGCATCTCGATGGGCGCCTGCG
>JBDTQV010000092.1:0-7883 GCA_039932015.1 Gemmatimonadota bacterium
CATCGCAACTTCCGGCTCTTTCTGGGCGGGCAGTTTCTGTCGATCTGCGGAACCTGGATGCAGACAGTCGCGCACGGATGGCTCGTGCTCACTCTCACCAACTCGGCACTCGCCGTCGGGCTCGTCACCGCCGTGGGCGCGCTGCCGATTCTGCTCTTCACGCTCTACGGCGGCGTGCTGGCCGATCGCGTCGACAAGCACCGGTTGATTCTCATCCTGCAGTCGCTCATGCTCTGCGAGGCACTCGCGCTCGGCGTGCTCACGGCATTTCACTGGGTGACGGTCAGCTGGGTGGTGGCGCTCGCGATCATGTTCGGGCTGCTGACCGCGTTCGAGGTGCCGACGCGGCAGGCGTTCGTGATGGATCTCGTGGGCAAGGACGACCTGATGAACGCGATCGCGCTCAACTCGTCTGCCTTCAACGTGGCGCGCGTGATCGGCCCGGCGATCGCGGGGACGCTGATCGCGGCGGTCGGAATTGCGGCGTGCTTCTTCGCCAATGCGATCAGTTACATCGCCGTGATCGGCGGACTGCTGATGATGCGCATGCCGGCGTGGACGCCGGCACCGGCCGGTGAGCGGGGACCGGGCGAGGGGCTCGCCGAGGGGTTTCGCTACATCCGGCGGGAACGGTGGCCGAGGACGCTGATCCTGCTGACGGCGACGCTCAGCGTCTTTGGATATTCGTTCATCAGCATGCTGCCGGTGTACGCGCGCGACGTGGTGAAGGTGGGGCCCGGCGGATACGCGGCGATGCTCTCGTCGTTTGGCGCGGGCGCCGCGGCCGGCGCGCTCACGGTGGCGGCGCTTGGCCGGCGGGTGCGGCAGGGGCGGGCGGCGGTGGGCGGGGCGGGAATTTTTGGCGCGTTGCTGCTGGCATCCGCATTCGCGCCCACGCTGGTGTCCGCGATGCTGTTGTTCATGGTTGCGGGGTGCGCGATGACGGTGCACGGCATCACGGCCAACACGCTGCTGCAACGGCAGGCGCCGGACAAGCTGCGCGGGCGGGTGATGGGATTCTACTCGTTCGTGGCGCTCGGCATGGCGCCGTTCGGCTCGCTGCAGGCGGGCGTGGTGTCCGAGCGGTTTGGAGTCCGGGCGTCATTCGCGGTGGGCGGGGTGGCGTGCGTGGTGGCGGCGGGTCTGGTGGCCTGGCGGGCGCTCAGGTCGCCTGGGGTCTTTCGCGCCTCCGCCCCGCAGCCGTACCTTTGACGCCCATGATCATCACAATTTCGCGGCAGTACGGCGCGGGCGGATCGGATGTGGCGCAGCGGGTCGCAGCGGCGCTCGGCTGGTCGGTGGTGGACAACGAGCTGGTCGAGCAGGTGGCCGAGCGGGCCGGCGTCACCGCGGATGCGGCGGCGGCGCGAGACGAGCGGACGCCGGGCTTCATCGAGCGGCTGACCCGTACGCTCGCCGCCGCCACGCCGGAGCTGTTCCCGCCGCCGGGCGGGACGGTGGCGGACATCGACGAGCGGACGTTCGTCCGGATCACCGAAGGCGTCGTGGCGGAGATGGCGGCGCGGGGACGCGTGGTGCTGGTGGGCCTGGCGGCGCCGGCGGTGCTCGGCCAGCAGGGCGACGCGCTGCACGTGAAGCTGGTGGCCGAGCGGGGGCTCCGGGTGCATGCGGCGGCAGAGCGGCTGGGGATGGACGCGGCTGAGGCGGGGCGGATCGTGGATGATACCGACGCCATGCGGGCGCGATATCACCGGGAATATTACGGGCGCGACTGGGCCGACCCGGCGCATTATCACATGGTCCTGAACACCGGGCTGCTCGGGATGGCGGGGACGGCGGAGGTGATGGTGGGACGGGCGCGGGGGATGGGATGGGGGGGCGCGGGCGGGTAGACGCATCAATGGGAGGCGGCGTAGCGCTCGCGGCGATTGGGGCGATTTTTTTTACCGCAGAGACGCAGAGGGCTTCTTGCGGCGCAGCGTTCCGAGCCCCCTGGACGAAAAGCAAAATTGTTTGTGGTCTCGTGCCTGGAGCTCCGGGCGCGAAACCACACTAAATGCAGTTCATGTTCTTTGTCCCGCCAGATTGGGTCATGCCAAGGCGCTCTCTGCGTCTCTGCGGTAAAAAAATCGCCCCGTAGCTCCGCTTCGCCCCGGAGCTCCGCTCCCACCAGATTGCCGCGGCGGCTGCGCCGCCTCGCAATGACGTATCCAGCGCCCTTCAATCCTCAGCGGGACTGGGCCACGACAAGCTAAGTCATGACGTCGAAGCGGCGAGGCTGTTGCTTGCTGACTACGGTTGCAGGACAGCGCCTCGAACCGGTTGTCCGGGAAAGACTCCGGTCCGAAGGACTCCCGCCCGCACGACTGGCACACCATTCACGATCACATCGCGAATTCCGGTTGGTGGCAGCGTCGGTTGGCGGTAGGTGGCGCCGTCGATCACGGTGGCGGCATCGAACACCACGATGTCCGCAGACGCTCCCTGCTCGAGGCGACCTCGCCGCGCCATCGCTGGAACCCGGTGCTCCATGCGCCGCGCCGGCTCAATCGTCATTTTCCGCAGCGCGTCCATCAACGTCAGCGCTCCGACGTCCCGTGCGTAGTGGCCGAGCACCCGGGCAAAGGTGCCCGCGACGCGCGGATGTCCCATGCCGGCGTGCAGGATGCCGTCGCTCGCAATCATCGTCAGTGAGTCGGCGACGCCGGCAGTGACGACGCTTTCCGGATTGTTGTAATCCACGATGAACCCGCCAATTGCGCGATACCTGCCGAACGTCGCGCGCGTCAACTTCTCCCCGGTCAGCGCCCATTCGAACCGCTGGAATTTGCTGTCCGGCCATGTCTTCCAGTCGTCATTGTCCGCGCCTTCGATTTTCGACATTGACCCGGTGTATGGATACACCTCCGCCGTAATGTCCAGTCCGCGCGCGCGCGCGCCGCGAACCAGCTCCAGCGCGCGCGGCGTATCCTCGCCCTCGGAACTCTGGATATGCACGATGTGCGAAGCAGCGCCGGTTGCCGCGGTCGCGGCGATCACCTCTTCGGTCTCGAGGAAATACTGCGGTTCCTGGAGTGCGCGCATGTGCACGTGCACGGCCGCACCGTATTTTGCGGCGACCCGATACACCTCCAGAATTTCCCAGGGAGTTGCCGCGGGTGTGAGCTCGATAATCATCCCCGCGGCAACCGCACCGCGCCGAAAGCCGTGGTCGAATACCGACGCCATCTCCTGCAACTCCGCAGGCGTCATCGCCCGTGACTTTGCGGCGCCCAGTGGCGTGTCGGTGCCGGGATCGTGCATGACCCGCATGCGCACCCCGTCATGCCCGATGCTTACGCCGTGATTGATGATCGACTTGCCGGCGCGCGCGTCGTACCAGGCATCGATGTCGACCGTTCCACCTTCAAGTTCGAGCGCGGTCGTCGTGCCATCGAGCACTTCGACGTGATACGCCGCCGTGTCCTGCGCGTGCTGGTGCAGATCGATGAATCCGGGAGCCACGACCATTCCGCGCGCGTCGATCGTGTCCCGGCCGCGCAGCGCTTGGGCGCTGACGGCTTGAATGACTCCATCGGAAATCCCGACATTGCGCGTCGAGTCGAGCCCCGACGCGGGGTTCATGGCGCGGCCGTTCGAGATCACAAGGTCGTAGAGCGGCGTGTTCGCCGGCGGGTCCCGTCGTGCGCACGAGGCGACGATGATGGACAATCCGAGAAGCAACAGGCGGCATCCGGCGACGGCGTCCGGGGAATGTGCCATGGGATCCCGATGTGGCGGTTTGTGGTAGCGGTTACCCGCGGGTCGCTTGAGCGGGAGGTCCGGGGAGGCGCACGGAAGATCCTTCGCTTCGCTCAGGATGACTCCGGGAGTGGGCTCAGGATGACGCCGGGGTCGGTGCCTATCCGAATGCCATTCCCTTTCCATACGGCGGCTCCCGCCGCTCCGGCTTTGCGCGGCTGTACCCCAATTCCTCGCTCCGGCTGATCCGTTTCTGCGCCGCCAGTCCTTCGAGAACCACCTCGCAACCCGCCACCGTAGCCGCCGCGTCGCCCGAGGCGCCGAGCCGGAGGCGGATGGCGGTCTCTACGAGGCCGGGGACGACGGAGAAGCCCCGGAGGCAGAGGTCGGAGCGTTCGTCGCCGGCGACCTTGAGGGCGCCGCCCTGGTCGAACCAGGTCACGATGCCGAGGAGGTCGGTGTCGCCGAGGCGGGCTTCGAGAGTGCGGCCGGCGGCGCGGCGGATCAGGTCGCGCGCGATCGCGTCGCCCCCCTGCAACTCGCCTTCGTACTCGAGCTCGAGCTTGCCGGTGATAGAAGGAACAGCGGCGTAGACGTCACTCACGCGGGGGACAATTTCGGTTTCGCCGAGGGCAACGGCACGACGCTCGGCGTTGGAGAGCGCGTTCTCCAGCACGCTGATGGGAAGACGCTGGCTCACGCCTGAGCGCTTGTCGACGCGCTTGTCGTCCCGGCCTTCGAAGGCGACGCGCTCGACCAGCTCCAGCATGAACTCGGGGACCCGGACGGGGCGGCCGCCGCGTTCGGTCCACGCCTCCTGCCCGGTGATTTCCATGCCGAGGGCCACCGTCCGCGGGTAGTGCGTGATGATCTCGGAGCCGATGCGGTCCTTGAGCGGCGTGATGATCTTGCCGCGCGCGGTGTAGTCGTCGGGATTGGCGGTGAACGCCATCAGCACGTCCAGCGACAGGCGGACGGGATAGCCTTTGATCTGGACGTCGCCCTCCTGCATGATGTTGAACAGGCCGACCTGCACCTTGGCGCTCAAGTCCGGCAGCTCGTTGATGGCGAAGATGCCGCGGTTGGCGCGCGGCAGCAGGCCGAAGTGCATCGTCAGCTCGTTCGACAGGATGTGCCCGCCGCGAGCCGCCTTGATCGGGTCGAGGTCGCCGATGAGATCGGCGATGGTGACATCCGGCGTCGCCAGCTTCTCGACGTAGCGCTGCGAGCGGTCCAGCCAGGCGATCGGCGTCGCGTCGCCGCATTCGGCAATGCGGTCGTGCGCGAACCTGGAAATCGGCGCAAACGGGTCGTCATTCACCTCGCTCCCGGCGACGACCGGAATGCGCTCGTCGAGAAAGCCGACCAGTGCGCGGAGGATGCGGCTCTTGGCCTGGCCGCGGAGACCGAGCAGGATGAAGTGGTGCCGGGAGAGCAGCGCGTTGACGAGCTGCGGGACGATCGTGTCCTCGTAGCCGACGATGCCGGGGAGCAGGGGAGCCCCGGATTCGAGTCGCTGCAGCAGGTTGGCGCGCAGCTCGTCGCGGACGCTCCGGCCGCGGAGCGGGGCATGGGCCCAGGGGCTCTGCCGGAGCTCGCCCAGGGTACGGGGTTGGGACATTCGACTGCTCCTTGTATTCCTAAGCCATTGCGTTATAATGGCTTGAATCTATTTACAGTTTGGCGCCCGCTGGCGCGCCCCTTGTTTTGATGGGGCACGTTGCTTGACAATGGGGGTGCCGGCGGTACTTTCGTGCGCCAATGGTGCGCGCCTGAGCGCTCAACCCCGACGTCAGTGCGTCACTTTACCCGTCAAGGAGAACCAATGAAGAAGCTCGCGATTGCGGCAGTGCTTGTCCTCGCTGCGTGTGGCACGAAGAAGGATGAGTCTGCAGCCGCGGACTCGATGGGCATGTCGACGATGACGACCGACACGGCGTCGATGATGCACGACACCACGGCCATGATGATGTCCGACACGATGATGAAGAAGGACTCCATGATGGCGCGCGACACCGCGAAGATGAAGTAAGGCCAGGCTACTCGACGTCGGGTGCTGCGAACGGCAGTGCGACTACGGTCGCCTGTCGTCCGCCGGCCTCCACGATATCGCCGTTCTGCACTTCCCGCCTCAGCACCGCCAGCCCCAGCACCCGGTCGTCCAGCACCAGCGTCGAGCGCACCGTTCCTGACTCCTTGCCGGCCCGCATGACGACATTGCCGTCGGGCAGCTCCGGTCCCAGCCATCTGATACCCCGAAGCTCGCGATTGGTGTGCCCGCGGAAATGGAGGCGGGCGACGGTCTCCTGACCGGTGTAGCAGCCTTTTGTGTACGACACGCCGCCAATCTCATCGTACCGCACTTCCTGCGGCAGGGTCCGCTCGTCGATTTCGGCGCCGAGCGACGGCCAGCCTGCGAGGACGCGCGCGGCTTCGAGATCTTCGGATGCGCCGGTGCAGGCGCCGGCGGCGCTCAGTGCGTTGGTCGCGATCTCGACCGCGCTCGCCGGTCCGATGATGCACGCGGCGAACGGCGCGCGCTCGGGCGCGAGTGCCACGAGGAGGCGGCCCTGCACGGTGTCGACGACCGCGAGCCGGCCCACCGATTCCGGCAGCGGGCCCAGGCTCGCCTTCGCGAGCGTCTGGAACCCCTGCGCGCCGAGGAGCCAGGCGACCTGCATGTCGCCGGTCTGATCGGTGAGCCGCGCAAGACGCGGCGGGAGCTGACGGCGGAAGAGCTCCATTGCGGCATCGTGACCGGCGCGCGGGGCGACGAGGGTGAACGCGTCGGGCGTGCGCGCGACCCAGAAGTCGACCACGATCGCGCCCTTGGGGGTGAGCAGCGCGCCGTAAACCAGACTGTGATCGCCGGGCTTGACCACATCGTTGGTGAGGAGCCCCTGCAGGCATTGCAGCGCGCCGCCGCCTTCCACCCGGAACACGGCGGGGTCGGTCGTGACGACGACGGCGCCGTTGCGCACGCGCTCGAGCCGCGCGCGGTCGAACATCACGGCCAGCTCAGCCATCGCTCCACGGCAGGTCGGCGGGGACGCGGCCGGCGAGATCGTCCCAGACGAGGTCGGCATCGGTGAGCGAGGCGGCGTCGTGCGAGGTGGCGAGCATGGCGCACCGGAGACCGGCGGCGCGCGCGGCGTCGAGGCCGGGACGCGAGTCCTCGATCACGATGCACCGTTCGCGCGCGATGCCGAGCGCGGCGACCGCGCGCTCGTAGCCTTCGGGATCGGGCTTGCACGCGCTCACGTCTTCGGCGGCGACGATGGTGTCGAAGTGATCGCGGAGGCCGGCTTGGCCGAGGACGAGATCGATCTCGCGGCGGAGGGCGCCGGAGACGATCGCCAGGCGATGGCCCCCGGCCGCGGCGGCGCGGACGAACTCGGGGGCCCCGGGTACCAGCCGCATCGAGGCGCGGATGGAGCGTTCGTAATGCGCGGCCTTGCGCTCGATCGCCTCGGCGATGGAGCCGTCATCGGTGGGAAGACCGATCTGCGCGAATGTGTAGCGGAAACACTCGCGGTCGTCGAAGCCGAGGTAGTCGCGGTAGTAGGTGTCGCGATCGAGGGTATGCCCGTACTCGGCGAGCGTCTCGATGAGCGCCGCGCAGTGCTGGGGCTCGTCGTTGACGATGACGCCGTTGAAGTCGAAGAGAATCGCGTTGGGCATGGTTAAATAAGGGCGGATTGAGGGGAGGGGGGAAGGGGAGCGACGCGACGAGCAATCGTGGTCGATGGTGGGGAGCTTCGGGGCGAATTTTTTTACCGCAGAGACGCAGAGGATTCCGGGGAGGCACGGGGGTCAGGGGTCAACGAACAAAAAAAGCTGGTAATGTGGTTTGTGCCTTGGGCTCCAGGCATGAGACCACAATACCTGCTTTTTTCGTGTTCGATGTGCTGTAAGCTTCGTTTGGTTCTCGGAGCCCTCTGCGTCTCTGCGGTAAAAAAATCGCCCCAATAGCCGCGCCGGCCACAACGGCTCGCATTGACGCGCCGGCCGTTCGGCTAGCGTCGCTCCGCAGCCGACGGTCTGCTGTAGATCCCGCCAATTGCGTACGACCGGTCCAGCAGTTCCACGGGATGGGCCACCTCGATCTCGAGGCCGGCGGCGCGGAGCCCGGCGCCGATTTGCATGACGCAGCCGGGGTTGCCGGTGGCGACGACGTCCGG
>JBDTQV010000093.1:0-7879 GCA_039932015.1 Gemmatimonadota bacterium
GCGGCCGTCTTCCAGTGATAGACATCCCACATCAGCCGCTCGGTTCGCGGCACGTTGACGTAGCCGAGCCCTTGTGACAGGACAATCGAATCATTGGCGACGACCGGCGCCGGCATCAACTTCCGCACCAGGCCCTGACTGACCAGATACGGCGTCAGGCCGAGCGTCTGGTCAGGATAACCGCCGTCGCTCCAGGCGAAATAGATCGGGCGCTTTCCCAGGTTGTCCTTGATCAGGAAGATCGCGGCGAAATCTTTTCGCTCGAGGTACTCGCCCCCGAACGCGATCTGCAGGCTGTCGAACTTGAGGCCGCTGTTCTTCTGAATCGGCTGGATCTCCGGCAGGCTGTCGAGCTGCGCCTCCGAAAGCGAGAACACCGGAGAAGAAGGTTTGGGCCACGAAGCGCCAAGCACCTGATGCTTCGCCGAGTCGCCGAGCGGCACGCCGCCCTCGGATGGTTGCGGACGCCAGAGCGGCGCGGCGGTTCCGGGATCGAACGTCGGCGTTGCCCGCCGGCGAAGCTGGCGCAGATGCCAGTCGGTGTTCATGAGCGAGAGGTTCGCGAGCGTGACGTCCCGGCGGACGCCTTCGACTTCCTGGGCATACCAGAGCGGAAACGTGTCGTTGTCGCCGGCGGTGATCAGGATGCCGTACGGCTCGATCGACTCCAGCAGATCGACGGCGAAGTCGCGCGCCAGCGACTCGTGCGCGCGGGTTGCGGTCACGCGATTGCCGGCCAGTGGCACGAGGCCCAGCGCGAGCAGTGGCGTCACGAGTGCCCACCGCGACCGTTCGGTGCCGCGATTCTGGAAGAACACGTCGACGAGCATCTGCAGCAGTGCGCCGAATCCAACCGCGACCAGCACGCCGAAGTACGAAAACGACACGATGAAGAAGTAGTCGCGCTCGCGCACTTCGTGGTCCGCCTGCTCGAGATGCTGCGAAAACCCGTACTTGAAGTTGAGGTACGCGATCAGCGCGAGTGTCAGGGTCGCGAGCAGTGCGCCGGCGGCGAGCGCCGCACGGCGGTCACGGCGCCCGAGTGCCACCAGGCCGCCGAGTCCCAGCATCGTGAACACCAGCGTCGCCACGCGGCCGAGGATCGACCAGTCGCGCGCGAATTGCCAGCTGAAGTACTGCCAGTAGTTGCCGAACTGGGCGACGATGTCCGCCTGCCGATCGAACACCGACGGCTTTCCATACTGCACGCGCCCGAGCACGTCACTCAGCGCCTTGCTGAAGTAGCCGATCGGCTCGCCTTCGTTGATTGGCGGGAGCTGCGCGGCGCGCATCGGCAGGTAGATATAGTTGATCGAGACCCCGACGAGCACGGCGGCGACGACACCCGCGAGCACGCGTGGCCGCGTGAGCACGCGCCAGTCGGTGAGCAGGACGTAGACTGCGACCGCTGGTCCGGCGAGCACGCCCATCATGTGATTGGTCGACGTGAGCGCGAGAACGTAGGCAATGAGGATCAGCCACCGATCGCGATGCGGGCCGGCGTCGTCGTCCGCCCAGTGCACGGCCAGCCACATCACCAGTGCCACCGACAGCAGCGAGACGGTGTAGACCTTCTCGTTCACCGTCGACTGGTTCCAGACCGTCCAGGAGAACGCTCCCACCAGCACGCCTGCAAAGGCCGATGCACATCGCACCCAGCGCAGCCGCACGATTGACTGCAGCCAGCGCTCGGCGACCAGGAACCAGAGCCCTGCGGTTGCGGCACTCGTCGCCGCCGCGAACAAATTGATCCGGACCGCATACGACGCCGCCAGCGGCAGCAGCCCCCACACGTGCGCCAGCAGCGTGAACAGCGGATTGCCGGGCGGGTGTGGAATTCCCAGCACCCGGGCGGCGGCGATGTATTCCGACGTGTCCCAGAATGCGGTCGTCGGCGCGAGCGTGAGCACGTAGACGGCGAAGACGGCGGCGGCCGCGAGGGCGGCGACGAGGTAGGGCGGAGGATCGCGCCGGAAAGCGGCGGCGGATGTCATATGGCTCGAATCTGCGGTTAGTGGCGGAATTGGCGGTGACCGGTCATCACCATCGCGATGTGGTGCCGATCGGCGGCGGCGATCACTTCTGCATCGCGCACCGATCCGCCGGGCTGAATGACGGCCGAGATTCCCGCGGCGGCGGCTTCATCGACGCCGTCGGCGAAGGGGAAGAATCCATCGGAGGCCAGGACGCTGCCCTCGGTTGCGTGGCCCTGCTGCCGCGCCTTGTGCACGGCCAGGAAAGAACTGTCCACCCGGCTCATCTGGCCGGCACCGATGCCGATGGCCATCTCGCCGCGCGCGAGCAGCACTGCATTCGACTTCACCGTCGACACCGCCGCCCAGGCAAACCGGAGATCGCGCCACTCGGTTTCGCTTGGCTGACGCGCCGTCGGCACCGACCAACCCGTTTCCTGCGGATCGAACACGAAGGCGTCCTGCACCAGAAATCCGCCGCGCACGCGCTTGTAGTCGAGTGCGTTGCCGCCCCGGTTCACCGGCACCTCGACGACGCGCAAGTTTTTCTTGGCGGCAAACACCGACAGCGCTTCATCATGAAAGGATGGTGCGACGACCACCTCGACGAACAGGTCGGCCATCGCTTCTGCCGTCTGCGCGTCCACCACGGTGTTGAATGCAATCACCGAGCCGTATGCCGAGAGCGGGTCGGTGGCGCGCGCGCGGCGGAACGCGTCCGCGGCGCTGGCACCGACGGCAAGTCCACACGGCGTCGTATGCTTGATGACCGCGCATGCGGGGCGGATGGCCCAGTTGGCGGCGGCAGTCATTGCGGCATCGATGTCGAGCAGATTGTTGAAGGAAAGCTCCTTGCCCTGCCGCTGCACCAGGTCCCGCATGCCGCGCGGCTCTTCCGTCACATAGAGCGCAGCGCGTTGCGTGGGGTTCTCGCCGTAACGCAGCGTCTGCAGCCGTTCCATCGAGAGCCCGAGCCGGCTCGGCAGTCCATCGGCGCGCGGAGTGAGGTACGCCGCAATTGCGGCGTCGTATTCGGCCGTGTGGGCAAAGACCTTTGCGGCGAGCTCGCGGCGGAACGTCGGCGTCACGGCATCTTCCCGCAGCAGGCGGAGCACCGGTTCGTAGTCGGTCGGGTCCACCACCGGCAGCACGTACTCGTGATTCTTGGCGGCGGAGCGCAGCATCGACGGTCCGCCGATGTCGATGTTCTCGATCGCATCGCTGAACGTCACGCCAGGCTGCGCAATCGTGAGCTGGAACGGATAGAGGTTGACCGCGACGAGGTCAAACGCCTCGATGCCGTGCTGCGCCATCGCGGCGACGTGCTCGGGCAGGTCGCGCCGTGCGAGCAGGCCGCCGTGAATCTTCGGGTGCAGCGTCTTGAGCCGGCCATCGAGCACTTCGGGAAATCCCGTCACCGATTCGACGCCGACGACGTCGAGCCCGGCGGCGCGGAGCGCGGCTGCGGTCCCGCCGGTCGAGACGAGTTCCCAGCTGAGGCTCGCGAGACCCTGTGCGAACCCGACGATTCCGCGCTTGTCGCTGACCGAAATCAGAGCGCGGGGCATGTCGAACCTGTCACCGTGATGGCTCCACCTGTCGGAATGACTCCAGGGGATCGGATACCGGTACCGGATGGCCGGCACGAGCGGCCGCCAGCACTACGGCCGGTAGCAGGCGGTGCTCGACCGCGAGCACGCGGGCGGCAAGCTCCTCGGGTGAATCGTCCGCGAGCACCGGAACGCGCGCCTGGGCAAGGATCTCGCCACGATCATACATCTCGTCTACGAGGTGTACCGTCGCGCCGGATTCAGCGGCGCGGCTGGCCAGCACCGCCCGATGCACGCGTCCGCCGTACATCCCCGGTCCGCCGAACGCCGGCAGCAGCGCCGGGTGCACATTTACGATGCGGCCGCGATAGCGCGCCACCACGTCCGCCGGAACGAGCCGGAGAAAACCGGCGAGGACGACTAGCTCGACGCGCAAACGGTCCAGCTCTGCGAGCCAGGCGCCGCCGCTTGCCACATTCTCCAGGACGAACGTCGGAATTTCGCGCGCCGTCGCGAGCGCGAGTCCGGGCGCCGCGGTACGGTCCGAGATGACCAGCACGACTTCCGCAGGCGCACCGGCAGGCAGCGCCTCGAGCAGCGCTCGCAGGTTGCTGCCCTGTCCCGAGATACACACGGCGACCCGCATCGGCATGGGCGGAAAAAGTAACGGGACCGACGGTAATCGCCTAGCGTCGCGCGTTTCGTTGCGCGACGGCCGTCACGCCTCGGATCCGAGGTCGAGCGCCTCGCGAATTGCCGCGGCGACGTCACCGAACGCGCTGTCGGGCAACGTCCTCGGATCGAGCACGACGCGGCCGGCGTTCACGCGTGCCACCACGGGAATGACCCCGGTCCGAAGGCGGAGGGCGAGCGCATCAGCAGTGAGTGACGCCGGATCGAGCGCGACGAGTGTGGTCGGGAGACTCGCACTGGGAAAGGCGCCCCCGCCCACCGCCGACGCGCCGTCGATCAGCGCCGCGCGGGCCTCGGCCGGGCACAGCCGGGCAAGGGCGCCGGCGCGTTCGGCCAGACGGGCGGGGTCGGCCGTGAGCATCGCGAGCACCGGAATTTCGGCGCGCGCGTCAGCCGGATCGGCATAGAGTCGCAGCGTGGCCTCGAGTGCGGCGAGCGTGAGCTTGTCGGCGCGTACCGCTCGCGCGAACGGGCTGTTGCGACAGCGGGCCACCGCCTCGCTTGTGCCGACGATGCATCCCGCCTGGGGTCCGCCGAGAAGCTTGTCCCCGCTGAAGATGACGACGTCGGAGCCGCCGGCGACTGCGGAGCGTACGTCCGGTTCGCCGGTAAGCCCCCATGCGCTCAAATCCGCGAGCAGCCCGCTGCCGACGTCGTGAATGCAGGGAATCCCGGCTCCACGGGCGATCGCTGCGATCTCCGCAGGCTCCGGCGTGGCCACAAAGCCGCGCTGCTCGAAATTCGAGCGGTGCACGATGAGTACGGCGGACGCACCAGAAGCGATTGCGGATCGGTAGTCGTCTGCGCGCGTGCGATTGGTCGTGCCGATCTCCCGGAGGCGCGCTCCGCTTTTCTCCATGATTTCGGGAATGCGAAACGAGCCGCCAATCTCGATCAACTCACCGCGCGAGATCGCAACCTCGCGTCCCGCCGCGAGTGCGTCGAGTGCGAGCACGAGTGCCGAGGCGGCATTGTTGACGACGAGCGCGTCGGCGGCTCCGGTGAGCGCTGCGAGGCGGGCGCGTCCATGGTCGCTCCGGCTGCCGCGCCGGCCAGACGGCAGATCGAATTCGAGCGCGGAGTAGCCGGAGGCCACGGCCGCGAGCGCATCAATGGCCGCACGCGCGAGCGGGGCGCGACCGAGATTCGTGTGGAGGACCACACCGGTTGCGTTGAGGACCGGCCGAAGCGACGGCGCGCGCGCGTGACGCATGCGCTCCGCGATGTCGGCGGCCCAATCATCGGGCGGGCCGGCGCGGCGGGTTCGGGCCGCCGCGAGTGCCGCGCGGGCGGCGGCAACAACATCATTTCGCGGAGCAGATTCGAGTAGCGCGCAGACTTGAGGGTCCTGCAGCAGGCGATCGACCGAGGGTAGCCGCCGCCGCGAATCGGCCGTCACTGGCGCGAAGGTCTCCTGACGCCCCGCAAAGTAGAGTCGGCCCTCAGCGAATCGCGCGCCGGCGAACGGATGCGCGCAGACTCGCCGTTAGCGCCGTGCGACGTGGAATCCGTGACCGGCGGCAGTTTGGGCAGTTCCGGCACGATGAACGCGCCACGTGCCGTTGCCGCGGCGCCGTTCGGGTTGCGGATGCCGCGAATTTCAACGGTGTACCGGCCGCCGGGTTTCCACGAATCACGGATGCGCACGATCAGGCGGGTGTAGAGCGTCGGACGGACCAGCAACGTATCGGCGGGTGCACGCGTTGCCGAATCTCCGGCCGCCGGTCGGCGCGGTATCGCCCGCGGCGGCGGTGGCGGCGGCAGCCGGCCCGCGGCGGAATCCGCCATTGTGGGCGGCGCATTGCGGTGCCCGAATGCACTGTCATATGCCGTCTGCGGCAAAATCGACCTGACCGCCACTGGCGTCGAATCCGGCAAAATGCGCACTGACACGGCCGTTGAATCGAGCCGCTGATACGGGTCGACCGGAAGGGCGAACGTGACCGCCGCCGACGAGCTGTCGTTGACGGTTATGCCCTGAATCCTTGGCCCAAGGGTGTCGTGCTGGAACGTCCAGAGCGTTCCTGCCTCCGACACGCCAGCTGCGACGGCGGTACTGTCAAACGATTCGCGCGGATCCCGCTGCAGATTGCGGTTTTGGTCGATCGATCCGAAGACGACATATGCCCCGTCCGGAATCGGCCCGAGCCGGAACTTGCCCGCCGAATCTGCGTGAGTCCGGTAGACGAGGCTGTCTCCTGCGTGCACCGCTTCGATGAGTGCGGCCGGCGCGGGGCGTCCGTTGGTCCAGTCGGTGACGACGCCGGAGAGCGTACGCGTCGGGATCGGCGCGCCGGTGCTGAACGTGACCACCGCGCCACCGCTCGTCTCGCGGTTGGATCGCAGGTCAGTGACGCCCGGCAGCAACTCGATTCGATACACGCGGTCAGGCTGCCAGCCTTCGCGCGGGCGCACCGTGATTCGGTCTCGGTGCCAACGCACGGTGGGCGGCCGCGTGGTGGGGGAGAGCAGAATCAGACGCTCGAGCTCGCTCGTGCCGTTGCCGGAGCTTGGCGCACCGCCTTCGGAGATGACCTCGTCGTAGCGAAAGACTACGTCGCCGTCGAATCCGGACAGCACGGCGAGCGATTCCGGCGAAGCCGAGACGAGGCGGGGAGGCACGAGATCCGGCGGACCGCCTGGCGGGGGCTCGATCTTGGCGCATGCGCTGATCCCGATGAGCGCCAGCCCCGCAGCGGCGATAATTCCGGGCGCGCGCGTCAGCACCCGAGCAGCTCCCGCTTCTGCGTGAGCAGGTCGGCTTGTTCTGTCCACGACTCGAGCTTCTGGCGCTCGCGCTGCACCACATCGGCCGGCGCGCGTGCAGTGAACTGTGCATTCGCGAGTTTGGCCCGCTGGCTCGCCGTCAACTGGCGCAGCCGCGCGACTTCGTCGCCCAGCCGCTTGCACTCGCGGCCCACATCGATTGCGTCGCCCAGCGGCACGAAGAGCGACGAGCCATCGTTGAGCACGGCGTGTCCCCCCACGGTCTCGTCGCTGGCCTCGAACGAGAGCGACGCGAGCTTTGCCAGGCGCGTGATCGTTCCGTGCTCCGCGTCGAACGCATTGCGCGCCGCGGTCGAGGTTCCGGACACGATGGCACGAATTTGCTGGCCCGGCTGGATACCGTACTCGGCCCTGATCGCACGAATGCCGCCGACGAGCTCCTGTACCAAGCCGAACTCGCGCAGGGCGGCATCGTCGCAGGCGCGCGAGTCGGGCTGAGGCCAGCGTGCGCGGACGATGGTCGTCTCGGGGGGGCGGCCCGGCAGGCGGCCCCACAAGGCTTCGGTGATGAACGGCGTAACCGGATGCAGCAGCCGGAGCGCCACATCGAAGACGCTCGCCGCCACCGCACGCGCCACGTCGCCGCCGGGAATGTCACCATAGAGGCGCGGCTTGATCTGCTCGATGTACCAGTCGGCGAGGTCGCTCCAGATGAAGCGGTATACCGTAGCCGCCGCATCGTTCAACCGAAAGCGCTCGTACGCGTCGGTCACGTCGCGCACCGCGGCATCGCAGCGCGCGATAATCCAGCGGTCAGCGAGGGTCAGCTCGTCAGCGCGCACGACGTTGACCTGCGGCCCTGCGAGCGGCCGGGTGGGTCCGTCGAGATTCGAAAGAATGAACCGGCCGGCGTTCCAAAGCTTGTTTGCGAAATTG
>JBDTQV010000094.1:0-7824 GCA_039932015.1 Gemmatimonadota bacterium
GCCGGCGAGCGCTATGCGGTGCCGCTCGCCTACATCGCCGAGACGGTGGAGTTTGATCCGCATGCGGTGACGGCGGTGCGCGATCGCGAGGCGCTGCTGGTGCGGGACGGGGCGATTCCGACCGTGCACCTGCGCAATCTCCTGGCACTCAGCGGCAATCCGCCGGGACGGCGTCCAACGGTGATTCTCGAGGTCGGCGGCCGCCGCGCGGCACTCGTTGTCGACGCGTTGCTGGGACAGCAGGACATCGTAGTGGAACCGTTTGATGCGCCTCGCGGCATGCCGGCCTTTTTCGGCGGCGCTACGATTCTGGCCGATGGTGCACCCGCCCTGATTCTCGACGCCGCCGCACTGCTGTAAGCGAGGAGCGAATGGACGACCCACGGGGATTGAAGGAGCTGCAGCTCGACGCGCTGCGTGAAGTCGCCAATATCGGCGCCGGACACGCGGCGACGGCGCTGTCGCAGATGACCAACCGAATGATCATGATCAGCGTGCCCGAGGTGAACGTTCGTCCGCTCGAGGAGGTCACCGACCTGCTGGGCAGCCCGGACGACGTGATCGCCGCGGTGCTCATGCAGATGATGGGCGATCTCACCGGCCGGACGCTCGTACTCTTTCCGGATGACTCGGCCCGCGCGCTCTGCGATATCCTGCTGCGCCGGGAGCCCGGCACAACCGGCGAGTTCGGAGCGATGGAGCAGTCAGGCCTCAAGGAAGTGGGCAACATTCTCGTCAGCGCGTACATGAATGCGCTCAGCGACTTCATGGGCATGATGCTGGTGCCGTCGGTGCCGAGTCTGGTGATCGACCTGGCGGGCGCGATTCTCACGACGACGTATCTCAATTTTGGCCACGAGCGCGATTACGTCTTCTGCGTCGAAACCTCGTTCCAGGTTGGCGGGGCAAGCGAGCGACTCCAGGGCCACTTTCTGCTGCTGCCGGACATGCCATCGCTGCGCGCTATCTTCGACGCGATCCGTCTGCCCTAGGGCATGACGGCTCCTGCGCTGTCCGAGCGCGACCTCTCCGCGCTCCGGTCGTTCGCCTCCCGCATCGACCCCGCCGACGCCGGCGCCCACAACAATTTGGGCGTCCTCTACTATCAGAAGGGACTCGTCCCCGAAGCCGTGGCGGCCTTTGGCCGCGCGCTCGAGCTCGACCCGAAGATGCAGGTCGCGCAGACCAATCTCGAGCTCGCCTACCGCGAGAATGGCCACTACGACCGCCGAGTGGCCGAGCTGCAGCAGCGCCTGCGTGCGGCCCCGCGGGATCGCGAGGCGCGCTGGGAGCTCGGGCGCGCATACGCGTCACTCGGACATCACGACGAAGCAGTGCATGAGCTGGAGGTGCTCATCGGCACCGATCCGTCGGATGTAGCGGCGCTGGTGCAGCTCGGGCTTTCCGAAAAGGCGCGCGGCAATGTGGAAGCCGCGGTCGAGTGGCTGCGAAAGGCATGCGAGCTCGACCCGCGGAGTCCGGTGGCATTGTTTGCGTATGGTGAAGCGCTCTACAATCGCGGGATGAACGATCAGGCGCTTGCGGCGTTACGCGCGGCTGTGGCGCAAAACCCCGACTACGCTGACGCGCACTACCTGCTGGCGTTCGTGCACGGCGACATCGGGGATCACGATGCTGCTCGCGAAGCGGCCAAGCGCGCGATCGCGCTCAATCCGCTGTTGGCGCGGGCGCAGGTGAATCTGACGCTTGGCGGGGCCGATGCGGAGGCGTCGGTCGTGGCGTCGAGCCGCCGCGCGACCGACGGCGCGCAGCCAGGAATCGTGGGTCAGGGCGCACTGGCGCACTTCACACTTGGTCTCGCCTTCCGGCAGAAGGGGTACTACGCCGAAGCGCTGCGCGAATACCGGCTCGCGCTCGACGCCGGCGACGATCGCCGCCACGCGCTCCAGGCAATGGCGGAGGTGCAGCTGCTCCGGCGCGATCTGCCGGCGGCGCTCGAGCTGTACGAGACACTCGTTCAGCAATTCGGCGACTCTCCCAAGCTGTGGAACGAGCGCGGCGTCTGTCTGCATCAAAGCGGGCAGCTCACGCAGGCGGCGAGCTCGTACGAGCGAGCGGTCAACCTCGATCCGGCGTACCCGCTGGCCTGGAACAACCTCGGCGTGCTCCGCGCGCAGAATGCGCTCGATCCCGCCGCGCTCGATGCGTTCCGCCGGGCGGTGCAGGGGGTCCGCCCCCCGATGACGGCGCGGCTGAATCTGGCCCTGCTCCATTTTCAGCGACACGAAATTCCCGCGGCACTCGAGGGCTATCGCCAGGTGCTCGCCGAGCAGCCGTCGAGCGCCGTCGCATGGAACGGCGTGGGTCTCGTGCTGATGGAGCTCAAGCGCTACGCCGATGCACGAAATGCGTTCGCCCGCGCGGTGGACGCCGATCCTGCCCTGGCCGCGGCGCACTACAATCTGAGTTTCACCCTGAGCCAACTCGGCGAATTCGATGCGGCGCTTCGGGCCACGAAGCAGGCGCTCGAGCTCGAGCCGTACTACGTGCCGCAAAAGTACGTACTCGCGATGGATCTGCAGTACGAGGATCCCACCATTGCCGTGGCACCCGCGTTGCGCGGCGAGGTCAGCGGTGAGCATCTTGCGGGCGAATTCGCGTTCGATCCAAGGGTGCTCGATCAGCTGTTCGATGAGCTCACACCGGAGCCGGAGGCCGCGGAGGCGGGCGCGGACGATCCGCTCGCCCTTGCGCGCGATTACATCGCGAAGGGACTGCTGGAGCTCGCGACCGCGGAGCTCGAGCGGATTCGCGGTCGTGGCGTCAGTCCCACGCGCGCGGCAACGCTCTGGGGCGATATCTTCGCGCGCCGCGGCCTGCACGGCGAAGCGCTGGAGCGCTATCGCGAGGCACGCATGGCGGACGCCGGCGACGGGGCCGCAGCGCTCGGTGAAATTCGCGCGCTGCTCGCGCTCGGGCGCGGCACCGATGCGGACGAGCTCGCGACCGCCCTCGCGGCGCGCATGCCACGCGATCCTGACGTGCTGCTGGCCCATGCCCGGGTCCAGCTTGCCTCCGGCGACGGCGCAGGCGCTCTGCAGTCGGCGCGCGCGGCACAGCAGTACGCTCCCGGGCGTCCGGACGTGTACCAGCTGCAGGCGACGATCGCGGCGCGCGTAGGCGACACTGCCGCGGCGCTCGAGGCGTGCCAGGTTGCCCTCCAGCTCGATGGCACGCTGGTGCAGGTATGGTTCGAGCTCGGTCGGCTCGAGGAGTCGCGCCAGAACTGGACCGCCGCACGGGCCGCATACGATCGCGCGCTGCACCTGCTGCCGACCTATATCGACGCCGCCCTCGCACTGGCGGACCTCGCCCGGCGCGTCGAGACACCCGGAGCGGCCATCGACATTCTCGTGCGCGTTCTCTCGGCCGATCCGTACGAACTCGACGCGCTGGCGTTGCTCGGGCGCGTGTTGCTGGACGACGGCCGGCCGGGCAAGGCGCTCGAAGCACTCGAACGGGTCCTCCGCTTCGATCCCGAGCACATCAGCGGACTCTTCTATGCCGGGGTTGCTCTCGCACGCGAGCGGCAATTCGGGCGGGCGGTCGCGGCGTGGGACCGCGCCGTGCAGCTCGACCCTGCGGGTGACCTGGCGAATCAGGCGCGAAGCCGCGCGCGCTCCGCGCGGGACCTGCAACATATCTTCGCGCCAGCGGCGGGCTGACCGATGCCAATCGAAGGACCGCTGAAGGAACTCTCGATCCATGACGTCTTCCAGCTACTCGATCTCGCGCAGAAGACGGGCATGCTGCGTATTACATCCGATCTGCGCCAGAACGCCGGCACGGTGCAGTTCGAGCGCGGCGCGGTCGTCGCGGCGGAGATTCGGAGCAATCCCCATCCGCTCGGGCAGCTGCTCGTGCGCGCCGGCAAACTGAGCGAGGGCGAATTCACGCGTGCGCGTGCGATGCAGGACGCCGGCGACCCCCGCCGACTGGGCGATCTCCTGCTCGCGATGGGCGCGATCGGGCGCCGAGAACTGGAGCGCCAGGTGCGGGCGCAGGTCGAGGAAGTCATCTTCGAGCTGATGAGCTGGTCGGAAGGCTACTTCTCGTTCACCGACAGCACGCCGGACACGGCGGCTCCGGCCCAAGTGCGGATTCACACCGAAGCGCTGCTGATGGAGGCGGCGCGGCGCATCGACGAGTGGGCGCGGATCGAGGCACGGGTGCCGCACCTCGGTGTCGTTCCGCAGCTCGTGCCGCCTGATGCCGGCGGAACTACGCGTCTGGATCTTCTGCCGGCAGAGTGGCAGATACTGGCTGCAGTGGACGGGGAGCGTGACGTTCAGGCGGTCGCCACGTCCTGCGGCCGCGCCGAGTTCGACGTGGCGCGAACCCTGTTCGGCCTGGCCGCCGCGGGGGTGATTACGCTCGAAGACCCGCGGCTCGCGCCGCCGCCGCCCTCAGGCGTGGGAAGTGAGCTCGTCGAGCTGCTCGACCGCGCGGCGCGTGCACTGGCCGAAGGCGATTGCGATACGGCGCGCGTCGCGGCTCGAGACGTCATCGCCGTGCGGGCGGATTATCCAGACGCGCACCTGATGCTCGGCCGCGCGCTGCTCGCGTCTCGCCGATTTTCCGAAGCGGCTGTCGCGTTCACCGACGCGCTGCGCCTCGATCCGCTACTGCCGCCGGCGCGACGCATGCTCGGCGCCTGTCAGGCCGCGGCCGGGCAATTCGAAGCGGCAATCGAAAGCTGGGATGCGTGGAGCCGGCTGGACACTCGTCCGGTGGCAGAGGACGCGCGCGGTGCGTTCGTCAGCCGCCTGCGGGCGGCGACGGCCGCACTGGCGGACGGGATTCGGAGCGCGCATGACTGACGCCGTCCGGCATCTCACGGCGGAACTGGCGAGCGATGGGGCGAGTCTCGCGTTCCTCGATCTTGCCGAGCTGCTACGGCAGCGGCGCCAGTTCGACGCGGCACTGACCGTTTCCGCAAACGGACTCGCGCGCTACCCGGAGCTCGCCGACGCACATGCACTGCGTGCCCGCATCCTTGCCGACAGTGGCGACGGCGAGCGCGCCTTCGACAACTGGATGAACGCGCTGCAGCTCGACCCCACGCACCTTGGCGCCCATAAGGGGCTTGGCTTCCTCTACTATCGCGCCGGAGACCTGTCGCGGGCGCTTCGGCACCTGCAGGCAGCGGTGTCGAACGGGGCTTCGGAGCCGGGCATCGCGGCGGCGATCGCGCGCGTCGAGTCGGCGCTCGCCGCAGAAGCGGCTCCTCCAGAGGTTGCGGCGGCGGCGCCCGCGCCTGCGGCGATTCCCCCGTTGCCCTTTTCGATCGACGCAGCCGACGTGCCGTCGGACGACGATCTGTTCCGCGGACTGGAAGGCGCCCGCGACGGCCTGCTGTTGCTCGACCAGCATGGCATGCGTCTTGGCGGCGGCGTGCGCAATGACGACGGGGCCGACGTCGCGGATGCCGTGGCCGCCCAACTCGCTGGAGTGTCCCGCGAAGCGGCCCGCGCTGCGCGCCTCCTCGGCCTCGGTTCATGGGTGAGCGTTACCGCTGAATGCGCGCGCGGCAATGCCCACCTGGTTGCGCCAACCGCCACTACGATTCTCCTCACGGTTCGCGATGCGAGTGTGCCCGCGGGGCGACTGGCCCTGCTCGCCGACCGTGCGGCGCAGGTGGCTCGCCGCTGGCTGGAGGGGCTCGCATGAGCGCGGAGACAGATCTGCTCCGGCGCGTGAGCGCGGTGCGCGGCATCCGGGGCGCGATGGTCGTGTCCGCCCCGGACGGGCTGGTCGTGGCGGAGGCGTTGATGGAAGGCATCGACGGGCGCGCGGTGGCGGCGTTGGCGGCGAGCCTTGTCGGGCGCCTCGTGCGGACGACGGCGAGCGCGAGCCTTGGCGCGCCGTCCGTGGTCCACCTCCGCGGCGAGCACGGCGTGCTGCTGGCGGTGCCGGCGGGCCCGGAGCTGCTGCTCGTTGCCGTCGGCGATCCCGCGGCGAACCTCGGGCTCGCGCGTCTCGAGATGCTCGAAGCTGCGCGCGGGATGCGCTGATGCGGGTTCTCGAGGCATGGATTGCCGGACCGCTCGAACGCTTTCTCGATGAGTCGGCGGCGCGGCTGGTGCTGGTAATGACCGGCTCGGGACAGGTAATTGCGCAGCACGGCTTTACCCGGTCGCTCGATGTGATGTCGGCAGCGGCACTCGGCGCCGGCATTCTCGCGTCCACCGGAGAGCTGGCTCGACTCATGGGGGCGCCGGGCTTCGGCGCACTGGTCCACCAGGGCACCGAGCAGGGCCTCTTCCTCCTGGGGTTCGACACGCCGCGCGGACGGTGGGTGGGCCTGGTGGTGTTCGGTCCGGAAACTTCAGTCGGATTGGTACAACTATTTTTCGAGCAGTTCGTAGACGAGATCGTCGCTGCCGCGCCCGCCGAGGAATCGCGTGGCCCGGTGCTGGCGGAAAACTTCGAGCACGAGCTCAACGCGAGCCTTCGCGCGCTCTTCGGACGGTAATCATGTCACTCGTCAACTTCACATCGCGCGAAATTACCTGCAAGATCGTCTACTACGGGCCCGGGCGGTCCGGCAAGACGACCAATCTGCAGTACATCTACGGCCGAGTGCCCGACACGCGGCGTGGCCGCATGGTCTCGCTCGCCACCCACGGCGACCGTACGCTTTTCTTCGACTTTCTGCCGATCGATCTGGGGTCCATTTCCGGGTTCACCACGCGGTTTCAGCTCTATACCGTTCCCGGACAGAGCTACTACAACGCGACGCGCAAGCTCGTGCTGCAGGGCGCCGACGGCGTTGTCTTCGTTGCGGATAGCCAGGCGCGTCGCTACGACGACAATCTCGAGAGCCTGCAGAATCTGCAGGAAAATCTGCTCGAGCAGGGTGTCGACATCCGCCAGCTTCCCGTGGCGTTTCAGTACAACAAGCAGGATCTGCCCGCCGATCTCGTCCTGAACCGCGACGAGCTCGACGAGGCACTCAACTTCCGCGGTGTGGACAGCTTTGCCGCGGACGCGCTGCACGGCAGCGGTGTGTTCGAGACGCTCAAGGGCATCTCGGAGCTCGTCCTGCGCAAGCTCGCCGTGGGGAGCGCGGTCGCGTGACGTCGTCGCTGCACCAGCAGTCGCGCTTCGAGACGCTCGTCGTGGGGTCGGCAAACCGGCTTGCGGCCACGGCGGCGCGCGCGGTCGCCGAGGGACCCGGCGCCGTGTACAACCCGCTCTTCGTGTACGGGCGTCCCGGACTCGGCAAGACCCACCTGCTGATGGCAATCGGTCACGCTGCCCGGGCGATCGATCCCCGGCTGAATGTCGAGTATATGACGCTCGACGACCTCGTCGAGGCATTTCATGCGGCCGTGGCGTCGGGCAATGGCGAAGTCTATCGCCGCGGTTTTCTCGATCTCGGCCTGCTTCTCATCGACGACGTACAGTTTCTGAGCCAGCGGCGCGAGATGCAGGCGGAAGTGCTGCGGCTCATCGATGCGCTCCAGGTGGCGGGGCGCCAGATCGTCCTGACGAGCGATCGCCCGCCCAACGACATCGAATCGCTCGATGACCGGCTGATCCGCCGCTTCGCCGGCGGGCTTGTCATCGACATTGGCGCGCCCGACTACGAAACGCGAGTAGCGATTCTCCGGCGAAGAGCCGAGGAGCGCGGCGCGTCGTTCTCACCGGGCGTTCTGGAGGCGGTCGCAACGGTCGAGATCGACAATGTGCGCGAGCTGATCGGCGCGCTCAACCGTGTCATCGCCTTTCAGGCGATCAGCGATGAGCCGCTCGATCCGGTACAGGCGCGCCTGCTGATCGGCGGGCACGATTCGCTGG
>JBDTQV010000095.1:0-7754 GCA_039932015.1 Gemmatimonadota bacterium
CCTTCACCGCCGCGACCTTGAGCGTGCCGCGGAGCTTGTTCACGACCAGCGTCGCCAGCGCCTCGCCCTCGACGTCCTCGGACACGATCAGGAGCGGCTTGCCACTCTGCGCAACCTTCTCGAGCACCGGAAGCAGGTCCTTCATCGCGCTGATCTTCTTGTCGTGGATCAGGATGTAGGCGTCGTCGAGCACCGCCTCCATCTTTTCCGGATCGGTGACGAAGTAGGGCGACAGGTAGCCGCGGTCGAACTGCATGCCGTCAACCGTCTCCAGCGTGGTCTCGAGGCCCTTGGCCTCCTCGACCGTAATGACGCCGTCCTTGCCGACCTTCTCCATCGCTTCGGCAATCAGGTTGCCGATCTCGCGGTCGTTGTTCGCCGAGATGGTGCCGACCTGCGCAATTTCCTTCTTGCCGGCCGACGGCACCGACATGTTCTTCAGCTCGGCGACGATGGCCTCGACGGCCTTCTCGATGCCGCGCTTGAGCTCCATCGGGTTCGCGCCGGCCGTGACGTTCTTGAGGCCTTCGCGGAAGATTGCCTGCGCGAGCACGGTCGCGGTCGTGGTGCCATCACCGGCGAGGTCGCTCGTCTTGGTCGCGACTTCCTTCACCATCTGCGCGCCCATGTTCTCGATCGGATCGGACAGCTCGATTTCCTTCGCAACCGTCACACCGTCCTTCGTGACGGTGGGCGAACCGAACTTCTTGTCGATGACGACATTCCGGCCCTTGGGGCCCAGCGTCACCTTCACCGCCTCGGCCAGGGCGTCAACGCCCTTCTTGAGCTTGGCGCGAGCATCGGTGTTGAACATCAATTCCTTGGCAGCCATTGTCTCTCTATCTCCTGTGAAGTGCGAAGCGCTCAGCCAAGCTTGGCAAGAACGTCCGAGGCCTTGATTATCATGACTTCGTCACCGTCCAGCGTGAACGGGGTGCCGCTGTACTTGCCGTAGATGACCGTGTCGCCGACCTTGAGGTCCATCGCGACGCGCGCACCCTTCTCGAAACGACCCGGCCCGACGGCGATGACTTCGCCCTGGGTCGGCTTTTCCTTGGCGGTGTCCGGGATATACAGGCCACCGCGCATCGACTCGGCTTCGTCGGTCGGCATGATCACGACGCGGTCTTCAGTCGGATGGAGCTTCATTTTGGGCTTCGCCTTCGTACCAGCGGACATCGCCACCTCCACAGCATGTAAGAGTTGATAACTTTTTATACGGCCATCGCTTAGCACTCACTGGACTAGAGTGCCAACTACCCGCCGTTAAGATAAGACCCGGATAGGGCCTGTCAAGCACCTGCGGTGACCACCAAGCAACGGCAATGCCGCGAATTCCGGCCAAATCGGCACCAATAGCGTCTGTTTCGCTTGACTTTGGCAGGCCCGCGCCCGAGTTTCCCGCCGGGCCAAACGGCCCGTCGACCCTCAAGCTCGGAGCCTGGAATGCTGCTCGGTACGTTGCTCGCCCTGTCGCTCGTAACGACTCACCCGGACACCGGCCAACGCGCCGGCAAGCCGGACGTGAGCGTCGCGATCGATTCGGCTCATCACACAGTCGTTATCGTGGCCGGACCGTTCGATTTGAAGAACGAGCCGCCGATGGACGAGATGATGGAAATGGGCGCGCCGATGAACCACGGCGCGCCGGTGCAGCGCTTCGTCTGGCCGGTTGATGGCTGGTTGCGCGGCTTCGAGTGGACGCTGGTGGGTCCGGACGGGGGTCCCGTCCCGAAGAGCGTCATGCACCACATGATCATGATCAACTTCGATCGCCGCCAGTTGCTGTATGACGCGGCCGAGCGGCTGATGGGCGCGGGCAGCGAGACGGAAGATGCAACGGTGCCTCGCACCATCGGCATACCGCTCACGGCCGGCACCCGCCTCGGATTCTACATCGCATGGCACAACGACACCGGTAAGGACCTCGAGGGCGTGTCGCTCAAGCTCACGCTGCTCTGGACGCCCAGGAATCAGAATCCGCGGCCGGCCAATGCGCTTCCGATCTACATGGATGTCAATCTCACGATCGGCGGAACCAACACGTTCGACGTACCGCCGGGCAAGTCGAGCAAGTCCTACGAGTTTACCCTGCCGACCGGTGGCAAGCTGCTCGGCGTGGGCGGACACGTGCACGACTACGGCTCGTCGGTGCGCCTCGAGGACGCCGAGACCGGCAAGGTGCTCACCCGCGTGGACGCGGTGCGTGACAAGGATGGAAAAGTACTGAAGGTGAGCCGCAAACTTTTTGGCGTCACCGGCTCAGGACTTTCACTGAAGGGCCACCATCGCTATCGGGTGGTGGGCGAGTACGACAACACCACCGGGAAGATGCGCCCCAACGGTGCCATGGCGCACATGGTGGGTCTCTTCGTGCCGGACGATCTGTCGAAGTGGCCGGCGATCGATCCCACCGACTCGACGTTCCTGCGCGACATGGCCACGCTGCATGCGGACGGTCACGGGAACCCGCTCGAGATGGACCACGAGCACATGGACCACGACATGAGCGGGATGAACCACGACATGAAGGGCATGGACATGGGCGCACCGGGCACCGCCCCGGCAGCGGGCAGCAAGCCCTGACGTAATCGGCGTGCTGCTACTCGACGATCCGGCGCGCTCCCACCCAGCGCCGGAACCACCATGCGCCATTCGAATCATCGGGACTGAGGCGGCTGGTCTGCACGCCGGCACTCGCGCTGTGAATGAAACGGCCGTTGCCGAGATACATGCCGACGTGCGTGACCGTCTTGCCGGTGCTCGCGAAGGTGAGCAGATCGCCGGGTTCCAGCTCCTGAATCGCGCGGCCGATCTCGCGCCCCTGGGTCGCCTGTTCAGTGCTTCGCCGGGGCAGCGAGATGCCGTGCCGCGCGTAGGCGTACTGGATGAGCCCCGAGCAGTCGAAGCCCTCGCCGTTCTCTCCGCGTCCGCCCAGCCGGTACCGAGTGCCCATTGCCGAGTCAGCAGTGGCGAGCACGCCGTCGACGAGTCGCTGCGCATCGCTGCGCGCGAGGGCGCGGCCGGACACCGTCGCGTCCCCGACGGTCCTGGCGGGGAGCATGGGGGGCGCGCCAGTTTCGCGCGGACGCGCGCCGCCGCTCGACCCGAACGTGGCGCCGAGCCGGATGGCGAGTTCGACCCCGGCGCGCTCGCGCGGCGCGAATGCGCGATAGCGCGCTTCGGCGGCGAGCGACAGAAATGGCAACGGAAGCAGTTCGTACCCGGCACCTGCGGACCACGATCGCCACCACTGCTCCGCTCCGCCGCTGCCGATCCCGCCTCCGATGCCGCCAACGGCATACGGTCCCGCCATCCCGCCGCGGAACAGCGACAGGTCGAGCCCCGCGCCCCAGAGGCGTTCGGTCCCGGCGCCGGGTCCGCGGACGCTCGTACCGTTCAGGCCTAGCGCGACCGGTCCAAGCAGCGGGCGCGACCACGCGAGCTGGTATGAAGTCCAGCCGCCGTCAGTGAACAATCGACCGAGCTGGAACGCGACTCCCTGCGCGGCGAGCGCGCCAGGTACCGACGCGCCGAGCACGATGGCGGTGGCCGCCCGGCGCCACGGCACGCACCATCGCGCCGCGCGCTCAGCCACCGTGTACCGGCGCCGGCTGCCCGGTTCGCGTGTCCACGTGGTAGCGGCCGGCGGGCTGGCAGTTGCGGTACAGGGTCGCCTCGAGCGTCGAATCGTCGAGCATGCGAGGCGCCTGCTCCGTGTACAGCAGCGGAACGGCGACGCGCCGCTCTCCGCGCCGTATTTCGATGGTGCGATCGGTGCACGCCGCCCCGTCGGCCGCATGGTCGGTGCGGGCGAGCGTGAACCACACCTCCAGGCCACGGCCCGTAACCACCAACGAGTCCGGCGGGGCGGCGACGGGAGCAGCGGCAGCCGTGGTGTCGAGGGTCTGCGCTGCAGCGCGATCGCCGGATGCGCCGCGGTTGCAAGCGATAAGAGTCATGGTCACGGCGGCGCCGGCGGCTCGCATCAGAGGGCGCCCTCCGGCGGAGGCCCCTCGGGGTCGACGACCGTGCGGTCGGTGAGCGAAGCCGTGTCGGGCGTGCCGTCGATGGTGACGGCGAGCGCCTCCCGGATGGCGGGAGACGAACGCAGCAGCCGCAGCCAGAGAATGAGCGTCGCGAACCCCGCCACCGCACCACAGATTGCCGCGACGATGAGCCCGCGTGTGGGATCGGCGATGCGCGTCGCGATGACTTCGCCGGCGACACAGCCAAAAAACGAAGCTGCCCACGCCATGAAAGGCGTGAGCAGCCATCCGAACGCACGGAAGAAGAGGCGGACCCAGCGCATCAGGTCACGCGCGTGATGGCCTGAGCGACATCACAGCCGCTGCGGCGGCAATGCCGGGCAGGAACGCCACGCCGAACGTACCCAGGCCCCAGTGGGCCCCCGGGAAGTGCACCAGCGACGCCACGGTGCCGAACAACACGGTGGCCACCAGCGCCACGATCATCGCGTTGAACATCGAGGGTTTGCTCCCGCGATCGGCCTGTGCCGCGAGAATGAGCGCGCCCATCCATGGCAGGAACGTTCCCGCCATCCACCAGACCGGATGGTACCACCAGTTGCTGCCGCCGCCGATCTCGCGCCAGCGATTCGTGTAAATCCCGATCGGCTGCAGAATGGAGACGTCGATCAGGAGGAACACGACCGCGGCCGCGAGGCCGATGCCGGCCGCCCCTGCAATGCCTTCGATCGTTCGAGCCCGCGTCCAGAGCCCGGGCAGCATCGAGACCAACGCGAGCCCCGCGACCAGCACGATCCCGCCGATCACCGCCTCGACGATTCCGCCGGTGAGCCGCGTGATGAACGAGAGCAGCACGACCACGGTCGCTTCGATGGCGCCGAGCATCACGGCGCTGCGGACGATTCCGGGAAGGGCCGTCCGATCGACATCGTCACCTGAACGTTCCACCGCCGAGCCCATGCCGTCTCCGGAGTGAGGTGTAGATGGCCGAATAATACCGCGGCCGCGCGCAGGCGGCCAAGGGGTCCCCCCGCTATACGCCCCATGCGAGGCCGACTCCGAGATCGGTCACGGCCCATGCGACGAGCGCGAGGTACATGCCGCGCTGGTGCCCGGCCGGGGACATCGTCGGCGCGCGCAGCCGCCACGGTAGCAACACGGCGATCCATGCGAGCGCCGCGGCGCCGAGCATGGTCCAGCGCCACGCATCGCCGCTGGTCCACGCGCTGCGGGAGGCGGCCCATCCGAGCAGCACGAGCGCGAGCGCGGCGGCGCCAATCGCCACATCGAGACTGCGCGCGAGCCCGAGCCGGATGGCGAGCGTCGCATCGCCGCGGCGCCGGTCTTCGTCCATCTGGTAGAGCTGCGTCAGCGGATAGAGCGCGGCGAAAAGCGGGCAGAACGCGAGCAGGACGAGGGCGTGTGTGAAGTCGACGTGGCGCCCCGTGGAGGCCCAGCCGGCGTACGGCGTCAGCGTCCCGAAGCCCCACATGTTGATGAGCCAGTCGGCGCCCGCCACGGCCTTGAGGCGGACCGGCGGAACCGAATACAGCACGCTCAGCACGAGGCACACGGCGTACGCACCGACGTATCCGATCGGCAGCGCGATCGCGGCCAGGACAAGCCCGAGCAGCATCGCGCCCATGCCGACCGCAAACAGGCGGCGCGGTGGCGGAGGTGGCCGGCGGAGGTAGGCGATGTCGCCTTCGTCGCGGTCGAATGCGGAGTTGATGGCGAGTGTGCCACCATTGAGGCACACCACCCAGAGTACAATCCCGCAGACTGCCGCTCCGGCCGACGCACCCATTGCAACGCCGGCGATACCGACGGCCAGCACATACCCCAGCGCCGTGTGTGCGGCCATGATCGGCCATTCGGCCGGGCGGAAATGCAGCAGATAGTCGAGACGGGCGCCGAGTACGCGGTAGCCCCACCCGCGCGCGCCGCCTGGGCCCGAACTCACCAGTGCAATCCGAGATGGTGCGCGGCGATGCGAAGTCCCCGCAGCGTCAGGTCGGCATCGACCGCCTCGATGGTCGTGCAGTGAGGCGCGACGGTCGACGCGAGGCCGCCGGTCGCGACGATTTTCGGATGCTCAGCGTCCGGCCACTCCGCGCGGATGCGGCGCACCATGCCGTCCACCGCGTCCGCGGCGCCATACAGCACACCGGCCTGAATGCACTCCTCGGTACGGCGCCCGATTACGCGTCGAGGTACCTGGAGCTCCGTCGCGGGGAGCTTGGCGGCGCGCCGGGTGAGCTGATCGGCGGAGGTGCGGATGCCCGGCATGATGGCACCGCCAATGAAACGCCCGTCAGCCGTGATGCAGTCGAACGTGGTCGCGGTGCCGAAATCAACGACCACGGCACCACCGCGGTACGCCTCAGCGGCGGCGAGCACGTTGACGATGCGATCGGCGCCCACGCTGAGTGGCTCGTCCACATCGAGCACCACCGGCAGTGCGCTCCGGCCGTCGATCGCAAGCGGCCGAATCCCGGTCGCCGCCTCAACGCCGTCAGTGACGCTTCGTGTCACGCCGGGCGCAACCGACGCCAGGCACGCGGCGCGGACCTCGTTCGGTGAATGTCCCGCCTGTATCAGAAAGGCCCCGATTGCGGCGGACCACTCGTCCGGTGTGCGATCGGGATTTGTCGTCAGGCGCCAGTGCGATGAGAGCCGGTCGCCGTGGAACAGCCCGGTCGTGATCTCGGTGTTGCCGATGTCGAGCACGAGTAGCATGGGCGCTCCGGTTAGTGTGTGGCCGCGACGGCAGGTCCCACCCGGACCACCTCGACCGTCCCGTCGGCGCGGCGGATCCGGAGCGCGCCATCCGGATCCACGCCGTCGGCCATGCCCGCGGCCGGCGAGGTGAGCACGCGGCCGGCGAGCCAATCGCGCGTCACGAACGCCGACTGTTCGGCATCGGCAAGCGGTGTCGTGATCGCGGCTCCCGATCGAAGCTGCTCGATCACCACGCTGGCGAGATCACCGGCACGGATGGCGGAGTGGGTCTCCGCGAGCGCGATGGCGCTGCTGCGCAGGTCGTGCGGGAGGATATTTGTCACGTTGAGGCCGACGCCGATCACGACCCAGGCGAACCGATCGCCGAGCCAGCGCGCCTCGCACAGAATGCCGCCGAGCTTCCGGTCATTCAGCATCAGATCGTTGGGCCATTTGACGGCGACACCCCTGACGCCCATCGCGTCCAGCGCGGCAGCGACGCCGAGCGCGGCGCGCACGCTCAACGCCTCAGCCGGTGACGGACCGGCGGAGCGTGAGAGCACACTCAGCCACAGCCCCCCGCGCCCGGAGTTCCACGATCGCCCACGCGACCCGCGGCCGTCCGTCTGCTCGACGGCGACGACCGCCGTGCCGTCAGGCGCGCCGTCAGCCGCGAGGCCGTGCAACACGTCCTGGGTCGAGGTCACCCGATCGAGCCAGACGGTACGATCGGTCATTTTCGGAGCATGAGAAAGGCCAGCAGCGCGAGCCCGAACACGATTCGATACCACGCGAATGGCCGGAAGCTGTGCTGCGACACGTAGCGTACGAACGCGCGGACAATCACGACGGCGGTGATGAACGAAACGATAAAGCCAACGGCAAACACTCCGACATCCGCGCCAACGAGATCGTGGCGGCTCTTGTAGAGATCGTACAGCGTGGCGGCACACATGACTGGAATGGCAAGGAAGAAGGAAAACTCGGTTGCGGCCTTCCGCGAGAGTCCAAGGCTGTAGCCGCCAAGGATCGTCGCGCCCGAGC
>JBDTQV010000096.1:0-7742 GCA_039932015.1 Gemmatimonadota bacterium
GCAGCTCGCGCATGCGGCGGATGAGCTCGTCGCTCGTGAAAGGCTTCCTCAGGAAGGGCAAATCGTCGGTGCAGATTCCCTGCGCAAATAGCTCCTCGGGCGTGTACGCAGATGCGTAGAGCACCGGCGTCCGCGGCCACTTCGCCTTGATGCGGCGCCCCAGCTCGCAGCCATCCAGCCCGGGCATCATCACATCGGTAATGACAAATGCCACCCGTTGCGCCTCGCGCTCGAGCAGTCCGAGCGCTGCTTCACCGGAGGGTGCTTCAACCGCGTGATAGCCGACCTCGGCAAGCATCCGCCGGACGACCAGGCGCACCGTCGCTTCGTCGTCGACAACGAGTACGGTGATGGTTGGCTCGGGTGACTCGCCTGCCAGACTCAGGTAGGACATCGGATGGCCGTGTGCGACGGAATGGGTGATACCTGGGGAAGCGCCGCCAATATACCGTCCCAATGACGCATCCGGCAGCCCGCACGGGTCGGAATGTGACGCCGGTCCTATCGGAGTTGAGGCTACGGACGTAGCTTGGCAAACGTATCCGGGCCTGTGCCCCGACGCTTTTCCCTCTTGAAGGAGCTACCATGAACTGGCTCGCGTGGATCGTGCTCGGCCTTATCGCGGGATTCATCGGCAGCAAGATCGTGAACAAGACCGGCGAAGGCCTGGTGGTCGACATCATTCTCGGGATCGTCGGTGCGGTGGTGGGCGGCTGGCTGTTCAATCAGTTCGGCTCGGCGGGAGTGACTGGGCTCAATCTGTACAGCATCCTCGTCGCCGTCATCGGAGCGATCGTGGTGCTCGTCATCTACCACGCGCTCGTCGGCGGTCGCCGCCGCGCGGTCTAGAACGTCACCTGACGGCAAGCGACGGGCTCCGCCGGATTTCCGGCGGAGCCCGTTCCGCGTGTGCCTTCGTAGCACGAACCGCCGTCGTTCGCTGACGGAGCCGTTCCCGCGCCGCCCGGCGGTTATGTTTGAGCATGAGCTCACAAATCCGCTCGATGCTGGCGGCGGCGTTCGTCCTGGTGCTCGCGCTCGTTGCGGTGGCGCTGGGCCTTTCCTTCCGTAACTCGGAACGCTTCGTCGAGATCAGTCGCGGCGCGCTCAGCTCCAACGTCATTCAGCTCACGCTCGAGCAGACGCTCGGCGCAGTCCTCGACGCGGAGACCGGCCAGCGCGGCTTCCTGATCACGAGCGACTCCGCCTACCTCACGCCGTACACGCTTGCGTCCCAGGAGATCGACAGCCTGCAGCGCGAGCTGCGCCGTCTCAGTGCGTCCCAGGTGGCCCGCGGGGGGCCGCCGATTGCCGGCCTCGAGAGCATCGACACACTGATCATGCGCCAGCGCGCGGAGCTCGAGCGCACCCTCTCGGCGTATCACGTCCGCGGCGACTCGACCGCGCTGGCCATCGTGCGAACCGGCAGCGGGAAAGCGATCATGGATACGCTCCGTGCCACGATCGGATCAGCGGAGCGCGAGGAACGCGCCATATTCGACCGCGCGAGCGGCGAGTGGCAGTCGGGTGCCGCGCGAAGTTTCACCGCACTGTTCTCGCTTGCGGGTATAGGCCTCCTGCTGCTCGCGACGATTCTCGTCGGCGCGTCGCGGATCACGTCCGAGCGGATCGTTCGCGAGCGGCTGCTCGAGGCGGAGCGATCGCAGTTGTCGCGCCGGGTCGCCGAGCGAACGGCCGAGCTGGATCGTGAGCGCACCGTTGCGCTGGATGCCGCCGCTGAGGCGGAGCAGTCCGCCGAAGCCGCGGCGCAGGCGCTCGCGCGGCAAATCGAGGCGGAGGCGGCCCGGAAGGCCTCGGAAGCACGATTCGTCGCGTTCGTCGACCAGGTGCAGGAGTATGCGATCTTCAGCATCGACCTCGAGGGGCGACCAACGAGCTGGAATGCCGGCGTCGAGCGCGTGCTCGGGTACAGCGAGCCTGAGTTCATGCAGCTCGCGTTTGAAGCGATCTTCACGGTCGAGGATATCGCTCGCGAGGTGCCGCGTGGCGAGCTGGAGCAGGCCGCGCGAAGCGGGTCGGCCAATGACGATCGCTGGATGGTCCGCGCCACCGGCGAGCGCTTCTTCGCCAACGGCGTGACGACGGCGGTCCACGATGGAATCGGAACGCTGGTCGGCTACACGAAGGTGATGCGTAATCGTACCGACCATCACATCGCCGATGAGGCGCTCCGCGCCAGCGAGACGCGCTACCGCCTGGTCGCGCGCGCGACCCGCGAAGCGATCTGGGACTGGGATTTGGCCACCGACCGCATGCAGTGGAACGAGGGCATCGCCACCCTGTTCGGCTACGACCGGGACGGGGTGCCACCCACGATCGAGTGGTGGAGACAGCAGATCCACCCGGCCGACGAGCCTCGCGTCACCTCCGCCATCGACGCGACGGTTCGGGGCACCGATGAGTTCTGGTCCGATGAGTACCGGTTCCGGAGGAGCGACGGCTCGTACGCCATCGTGACCGACCAGGGCGTGGTGGACCGCGACAAGGCGGGCGTTGCGTGCCGGATGATCGGCACGATGGGAGACATTACCGAGCGCCGCGAGGCCGAGCGCGAGGCGCGGCTCTTCGTTCGGCTGGTCGAGGCGAGCCGTGACTTCATCGCGATCGCAGAGCCGGATGGACGAACCATGTTCGTGAACGATGCGGGAAGGACGATGGTGGGTCTCACCGCGGATGCGATCGCGGGAACGACGTTGCTCGATTTCTTTCCTGCCGACCAGCACGCCCGTGTGCGCGAGCGCGTGCTGCCCGACGTGTTTTCACTCGGGCACTGGTCGGGAGACATCCCGTTCCGCCAGTTCGACGGCGGGACCGAGATCGCGGTCGACTGGAATGTCTTTCTTATTCGCGACGAGCAATCCGGCGAACCGGTGGCGATCGCGGGCGTTGGGCGCGACCTCAGCGAGCGGAAGCGCACCGAGGAACGGCTCGCGCAGGCGCAACGGATGGAGGCCATCGGACGGCTGGCGGGCGGAGTCGCGCACGACCTCAACAACATGCTCACCACGATCCTGGGCAATGCCGGATTTCTCCAGCGGGATCTCGTGACGAACGACCCACGGCAACAGGACGTCGCCCAGATCGTCGAAGCCGCCGGCCGCTCCGCCACGCTTACCCGCTCGCTGCTCGCGTTCGCGCGTCGCGAGCTCATTCAGCCCACGGTCCTGGATCTCAATGGCGTGGTAGCCACCATGAGCAGCATGCTGCGCCCCGCGCTCGGCGACGCGATCGCACTCGACACACGCCTGTCGGAGGCGGCCGAGCCGGTGTTCGCTGATCGCAGCCGGCTCGAACAGGTCCTGCTCAACCTGACGCTGAACGCGCGCGATGCCATGCCTCGCGGCGGCCGCCTGCTGATCGAGACCGGCCTGGTGACGGTGAGCGGCGCCACCCGGCTCGCGTCCGGCCTCGAGCTGGTGCCCGGGCGGTACGTGACGCTATCCGTGAGCGACACAGGCGTCGGCATGGACGACGCGACACGTGCGCGCATCTTCGAGCCGTTCTTCACCACCAAGCCGGCTGGGGAAGGGACGGGACTGGGACTCGCGACCGTCTACGGATCGGTGACGCAGGCGGGCGGCGGCGTCGCGGTCGACAGCGCGCCCGGCCGCGGCACAACCTTCCGCATCTACCTCCCGGTTGCGGGTGCTGGACACGCGCCTTCGGAGCCGGCTCGCGCGGTGCAGCCCACCACCGGCGGGGACGAGACGATTCTGGTGGTCGAGGACCAGGATGCTGTTCGTACCCTTGCCTGCCGGATCCTGAACGATGCCGGCTACACCTGTGTATCGGCCGGAACCGGACCGGAAGCCGTCGCGATCCTTGGCAGAACGGAACAGCCGCCCGAACTCGTCCTCACGGACGTCGTCATGCCCGGCATGAGCGGGCGCGAGCTTGCGGCGCTGGCGGACAGCCGGTTTCCCGGTGTCAACGTGTTGTTCATGTCGGGCTATACCAGCGACGACGTGGCGCGCCGGGGATTGCTGGAATCGGGCCAGGCATTCCTGCAGAAACCGTGGAGCAGCCAGCAGTTGCTGACCGCGGTCCGGGCGACGCTCGACCGACGAAAAGGTGAACGCCCCGCGTGACGATTCCGGCGGCACCACGAGTATCGAAAGCCCGGCAGCGTAAAGCTGCCGGGCTTTCTCGTACCCAAACGGCGACATTCAACGAATGCGGGCGTGGTGCGTAGTATTCTGATCTGCGCAATTCCTCAAACGATCGGCGCCCCATGCTGAACAAGGCCGCGCTCGCCGCGCTCGCGATGCCCGCACTCCTGTTCTTCGGCACCGTCGCTGATCACCACCCGGCCGCCCCAGCCGCGTTCGTCGTGGCACCGGCCGGCAACGAGATCCGCTACCGCGTGCGGGAACAGCTCGCCGGTTTCGACCTGCCAAACGATGCGATCGGCAGAGCGTCCACTGTCACCGGCTCGATCGCATTCGACGCAGCGGGCAAGCTTGTACCGGCGGATTCGAAGATCATCGCCGACGTCACGCAGCTCGTGAGTGACCGGACTCGGCGCGACGGATACATCCGCTCGCGTGTGCTCGAGACGGAGCAGTTTCCTACCGTTACACTCGCCGCCACATCCGTAAGGGATCTCGGCTGGCCACTACCTGCTACCGGCAGCCGGACATTCGAGCTGATCGGCGATCTGACGGTCCACGGCACGACGCGGCCCACGACCTGGCACGTCACCGCCGCATTTGCCAACGGGGAGGTGACCGGCACCGCCAAAACGGCGTTTACCTTCGCTGACTTCAGCCTGACGCAGCCGCGGGTGCCGATCGTCCTCAGTGTCGCCGACACGATCGGGCTGGAATACGACTTTCATCTCGTGCCAAAGCCCTGACGTGATCGCACACGCGAAAGGCGGCGCCATCCTGAATCGGATGGCGCCGCCTTTTTGTTTTCGCTCTGATGCGCCCGGCAGGACTCGAACCTGCGACCTTCTGCGCCGGAGGCAGACGCTCTATCCAACTGAGCTACGGACGCGCGTTTTCGGGGTAGAATAGTCGCCCTGCGGCGATCATTCCGCAACCGCTATGGCACCGCCGCCGAGAGCCGGTCCGCCGGCGACGGAAGCCAGATCGGCAGGCCGTCGATTCCCTGCGGCGCGTCGACCCCCAGCCAGTGCAGCATCGACGGAAAGAGGTCCGCGGTGCGAAATGGCCCGCCGGGCAACGGGGTGCTCGACCAGACCGGAGTCTGCATATGCGACCGCACCATGCTGCCGTGTCCACTCCGATGTTCGGGCACCTCGTACCGCTCACGGAAATCGAACCCCTCGCGCGCGACGACGATGAGATCGCCGCCGCGGGGCGAACGAATCTGATCGAGCAGCTGCACGGCGGCATCAGGATACGCGCCGTCCCATGAAGCCTCGAGCCACGCGCGCTCATCGCCGCTGAACGCACCGCCCATCTCGAGTGGATCGCCGCGGAGCGGCCGATATGTGATCACAACGCCTGCAGTATCGATCAACGCTTCGCCATCCCGCGAGACCACGTGCACGCCGCCGGTCGATGACTCTCCGGCTACGAACGCCACCGCATCTTCTCTGGCCAGCGCCGACACGAGGTCGTGCGTGCTGCCGAACGCGTCGGGCTGGCGGAGCCGCTCGAGCGGCCAGCGGTTTGGGCGGCATTCCCCGGGCCGCGCGTAAATCATCGCCGAGCCGTTGCCGGCGACCATGACCGCCGCACGGGGATTCCGCTCCCAGACAATGGGGTGCGAGAGCGTCCGCACACCCTGCGACCGGAACCAATCGGCGAGGTCGAGGTGAGATCGGATTGGCGCGGCGCCGTGATCGCTCACAAGGAGAATGAGCGAATCCTCGAGCTCGCCACGTTCGGCCAGACGCGTCCGCAGCCGCCCTACGGTGCCGTCCACGCCGCGGAGCGCGCGCATCACTTTCGGTGCGTCCGGCGTCGACTGGTGGGTGTAGCCGTCTACTGCCGGGAACTGCGCGAACACGAACTTCCACCGTTCCCCCGCCGCGCGCAGGAGATACCGCGACACCGTTTCGTCGGACGGCTGATGCCACTCGGCGTAGTGCGCGAGCGCACCCCAGAACCACCGCTCACGCTGTGCGGGATCGCGCTCCGGGGTGAGTCCGCGCGAGATCATGGTGAAGATGGCGAGGCTCTCCGGCACCAGCTCGAAGATCGTGCGCACATCGGGCGCGATGTCACCGTCGAGGCGATCCGCCTGGTAACCGCAGTAGCTGCGGATCAGCTCGCGGTCGCGCCACCACCGGCCGCGATACGCCGCGCGGTCGAGCCAGCGGATCGACGGCACGTTGCAGTGCCCCGGCGTGCAGCCGGTCAGAAACGGGAGGTATGCAACGCTGGTCGTTGACGGGAACACGCTAACCGCGCGGCTCACGCCGCCGTCGCTTGTCATGCGCGCGAGCTCGGGCAGCTCACCGGCGGCGAGCGCGCGCTCCGCGACGTCGGGGCGGAGTCCGTCCACCAGGAGCAGAAAGCAGCGCCTCACGTCGGCGTCGTCGCCGGGTCGGGGGCCGCGGGGTCCTCGTACTGGTTCATCCGCCGTGCACCGCGGACGGCAAACGCCAGCAGAATTACGCTCGCCAGTGCGATCCACTTGCCGGGAATGTGGAGGGCCCAGCCGAGGGTGGCGAGCCACGTGTAGCGGCCGCCGCGTCCGAGCACGACGGAAAGCTGGTATTTCCACATCGGAAAGCGACCGAGGACTGCGAGTACGCGCATGGGATAGTGCGGCACGATCGGAAGAATGCACGTCCCGACGAGCGACCAGAACGGTGCCTTCTGATACACTTTGAGCGTCCATCGAGTGATTGGGTGCGACCGGAAGCCGCGGGTCGAATCGCGCGCCAGGATCCGGCCGAGCAGTTCCATGTTCCACGCTTCGATCACGACCGTCGAAATCACACCGAGCGCCACGATGATCCAGATCGGGTAGCGATCGCCGAGCCAGATTACGTATCCATCATACGGCAGCGGCGCGAGCGAATTGCCGAGAAACGTATAGGGGATGAAATAGGCGAGCCGCGCATGCGCGGGATACAGCAGCGCGGCACCGAACGCCAGCGCTCCCAGCACGGCCATGATGACGGGAAACAGCCAGGCCGGGTGATTGGGAACGATCGGGGATTCTAGGCGGGACGGAATAGGTTGCGTCGTCAACGAGCGAGCTCCGGAAGACCCTGGCCAACGGCGCAATTGGCAATGCAGCGCATCGGAAAAATAACCGGGTGGGCGCCGCGATGCCGCGCCACGCTCACTGGCTTGCATCGCTGTGGTACAGTCTGTATCATTTCATCCCCCCTCCGGCATGCCAACGTGAATTCCCTGCGCCAGCTAAATCGCGTCTTTGCAACAGTTTGGATGAGATCAGTCGCTGCTTCGCATTGGCCCGGAACATGCTGCGCGGCATTCCGGGGTATCGCCGGACTTCTACGTGACCTGGAGATTCGAATGCGCGTTTCCTTCTGGCCCAATGCCGCACTCATTTCGACGTCCGTCGTGCTGATTGCCGGCTGCAGCGATTCGACCGGCAGCGCAGGCGCCGGTGCCGTCCGTTTCAATCTCGCGACCCGGACATCGGCGTCGGCCGCGGCGACCGCGCTATCGGCGGATGTTGCTCCCGTCACCCTCACCGACGGCACCAACACGCTGGTCATCAACTCGGCGCAGATCGTAGTGCGCAAGATCGAGCTGGAACGATCCGGCGCC
>JBDTQV010000097.1:0-7658 GCA_039932015.1 Gemmatimonadota bacterium
CGCCGATCGTTCCGCCCAGCTACGGGGTGAACGCGCAGGGGTCAGGCGACATGTACCCAAAGGGCGGGAACATGCTGCATACGATCCGGCAGATCGTGGGCAATGACGAGAAGTGGCGCGCGATACTTCGCGGACTCAACACCACGTTCCGGCACCAGACGGTCACCGGGCGCGAGGTCGAAGACTATATCAGCGCCCAGGCGGGCACCGACTTGTCGAAAGTGTTCCAGCAGTACCTGACGACCACGAAGATTCCGGTGCTCGAATACCATTTTTCGCCGACCGCGCTCTTCTATCGCTGGACTGACGTGGTCCCCGGGTTCAGCATGCAGTTGCCCGTCACGTCTTCCAGGAAAGGCAGCACCATGCTTCATCCCACCACAGAATGGCAGAGCATGCCCGTCGATCTCACGACCCCGGCGGCGTTCCGGGCGGATCCGAACTATTACGTCATCACGCGTGAAGGAGCGGTTAGCTGAGCAATGCGCCTTCTCTGGTCGTATCTCCGGCAGTACCGACGGCTCGTCATCGTGGCACTGGCGCTCGCTGCCACCAACCAGATTTTCTCACTGCTCGATCCGCTCATTTTCCGGCATGTGATCGACGACTACGCGACCCGTTACAAGGAGTACACCACCGCGCAGTTCTTCCGCGGCGTGAGCGTGCTGCTCGCGGCGGCGGTCGGCGTGGCGCTGGTCTCGCGGATTGCCAAGAATTTCCAGGACTACGTCGTCAACGTCATTGTCCAACGTCTCGGTGCGCAGATGTACGCCGATGGCATCCGTCACTCGCTGCAGCTTCCCTACTCGGTGTTCGAAGACCAGCGAAGCGGTGAAACGCTCGGCAAGCTGCAGAAGGCGCGTCAGGACGTCGAACGATTCATCACCGCCGGCGTCAACGTGGTGTTCACCACGATCGTCGGGATGTCGTTCGTCATCATCTACGCCTTCAACGTGCACTGGGCCGTGGCACCGGCATTTCTGCTGACGATGCCGCTGCTGTTCTTCGTGAGCACCACCCTGAGCCGTCGGGTTAAAGCGGTGCAGAAGGTGATTGTGAAGGAGACAACTGCGCTGGCCGGCGCCACGACGGAATCGCTTCGCAACATCGAGCTGGTCAAGAGCCTCGGCCTCGCCGATCAGGAAGTCAACCGGCTGAACGCGACGACCGGCAAGATCCTCCAGCTCGAGCTCAAGAAGGTCCGCTATCTGCGGAGCCTCAGCTTCATTCAGGGCACGGTGGTCAACTTCCTCCGGACCTCGATCCTGTTCTTCATGCTGTACCTGATCTTCGCGCAGCAGATCACGGTCGGTCAGTTCTTCTCCCTCATGATCTACTCGTTCTTCATCTTCGGGCCGTTGCAGGAGATGGGGAATGTGATCAACCTCTATCGCGAGACCGAAGCGTCGCTGGAGAACTTCGCCGCGGTGATGGCGATGCCGCTCACGCCCAAGCCGGCGGCGCCCGCGCAGATTGGCGCACTCCGAACGCTCGCGTTCGATCACGTCGCCTTTACCCACCAGACGGCCTCGCAACCCGCGCTGCGCGATATCACATTCGATGTCTCGCGCGGGCAGACGGCCGCGTTCGTGGGGCCGTCAGGAGCGGGCAAGTCCACGCTGGTGAAGCTGCTCGTGGGCCTCTACATCCCGGCCCATGGACGCATTCTTTACAATGGCCACGGCCATGATGCGATCGACCTCGACGAGTTGCGCGAGGATATCGGTCTGGTGACTCAGGACGCGCAGCTCTTTTCCGGCTCGATCCGCGAGAACCTGCTGTTTGTCCAGCCGGACGCGACGGATGAACAGATTCTGGACGTGCTGCACAAGGCCGCCGCGGATACGCTGCTGGCCCGGGCGGATCGGGGGCTCGACACCGTGATTGGCGAGGGAGGGGTCAAGGTGTCCGGTGGAGAAAAGCAGCGGCTCGCGATCGCGCGGGCGCTGCTCCGGCGGCCGCACCTGCTCGTGTTCGACGAGGCGACGTCCGCACTCGATTCGCTGACGGAAGAGGAAGTCGCGAACACGATGCGCGATGTGGCGGCCGGGCGGGACGTGATCACGATACTCATTGCGCACCGGCTCTCGACCATCATGCACGCGGATCGGATTCACGTGCTCGAGCGTGGTGTCATCGTCGAGTCGGGGCGGCACACCGAGTTGCTCGCGCGCGGCGGCTTATACGCAGCGATGTGGCGACAGCAGGTGGGCGAAGGGGAGCGGCGCCGGATTGCCTGAGCTCGAGGTCCGCTGAGCGCGCGGGCATCAGGGCGTGGAAGCCCCTGACGTCGCGGCGACCGGCGCGGGCGGCGGCGTGCTGGTCGGAGGCGCAGTCGGGGGTGGTACAGTTGGCGGTGCGGCCGGAAGATTTTTCGCGTCTCCGCGCTCGACCTTGTACAGGACATCGGCACCAACCGCCTGGCCGCGCTCCGCCTGCAGCGTCCAGTGCTGCGAAATCGTGTACCGAAGCCGCAGTGTGCTGATCGGATCGAACAGTCCGATGCCATACGTCACGTAGAGGTTGGGCGAGAGATAGCGTCCGGCGACGAACGATGCCTGGCGCAAATCCCCCTTGGTCTCGAGCCTCGCCTCGTCGAGGCCGACGCCCTTTCCGAGCGTCTTCGCGATCAGGTTGCCACCGCGAAGTCCCGCCGAGCTCACCGCCTTCGACAAGAGACTGCCCTGCGGGCCGCCGGTATTCTCGCCCATCGGGTGGCCGAGGACGATGTACTCGAGTGCGCGGTTCTGCGACATGGACGGATTCGAGAAGATCGTCACGTCCGGTGACTTGAGTGTTCCACCGATCTGCAGGCCCGCCACCACGCTGTCTTCCGCCAGCCGCTGCGCGCGAATGTTCAGTCCCGGATTGTCTACCGGCCCGCCGGCAAACCGCACCAGCCCATTGGTGATCGTGAGATCCTGGCCGTACGCCTTGTACTGCCCCTCCCGGATCACGACGGTGCCGCTGCCGAGCGCCGGTCGACCCGGCGCCTGCGTCGCCTGAATCGCTCCGCCCAGCGATGCGGTGAAGTTGAAGCCCTTGAACGACACGCTGTCGCCGAGGACGATGCGGACGTTCGTCGATAGCGACCGCACTGGCGCGGCCGCTGATCCGCCACCGAGCGTATCGGTGAAGATGACATCGTCGGACGGTGCAACGGCAAACTCGGGAATCTCCGCGAGCGTCACGTGCACGAGCGGCAGCTCGACCGTGCCTGTCACATCGATCGTGCTGCTCGTCATGACGATGCTCAGATCCGGGGTGATGATTGCGTGCACCTCCGGAGTGTTCATCGCTTCGAACCGCTCGCCCTTCACGCTGATGCGCGCCGGGTTCGCGGCCGTCTGACTGACGGGGTACGTGCCGGTGATCGTCACCTGGCCGGGGCCGGCTGTGGCGTGACCATCGAGCCTGAGCGACGTAGTCTGGTCGCCGCTGGCGGTGAACTGGATGTCGTGGAAGAGCTGGCCCAGCCGCGGCACTCGCGCGGCGCCATCCTTCAAGGCAACCCCGCCCACCAGCCGGGGCGCGCCCATCGTTCCGCTCACATTCAAATCGAGTGTTACCCGTCCGGCGAGACTGTCGGTGGCCGGCGAAAATGCCTCGGCGAAGGCAAGGTCGTCGATGCGGCCGTTGAGCTGCGCCGTGAGCGGCTGCGCCGCCATCGAGTCTCCGAGGCGGGTGTACTGCGGCAGGGCCATCGTTCCGTTCACGACGCCGAGCCGAGCGCCGCCCGAATCGGTCACCTGGAACCCGAGCGTGCCGTGCAATCCGTCGCGCCCGACACGCATCGTGAGGGCGGTGCTGTCGACCAGCATTCGCCGTGGCGTGCCGTTCTGCAGGTGCGAGATGACCATGTCGCGCGGAGCGATGCGGAAGTCAGCGGTCAGCGAACTGTCGTTCGCGACGGCGGCGGTCAGGTCGCCGTCGATGGCACCGGTGATGAGACTGCCCTCCACCATTCGCGCAGCGAGATCGGTGATGCGTAGCGTCCCGGTGACACGCGGTGCCGCAGCGGTGCCTTCGGCGCCGGCATCGAGCTGAAGCTTTCCGCCGAGGCTGTCGAATCCGGCGGCGGCGATGCGTGCGAACGAGAGATCGGGAATCGTGGCCGCCGCGCGCGCGTGCATCGCCTGTGCCGCGAGCGGCGTGCCGAGTTCCCGGTAGTTCGGCAGGTCGAGGCTCGCCGAGCTCGAGAGCAGTCGCGTGCCGGTCGTATCGCTGATGCCGAGTGCCAGCGCGCCATGCAGTCCGTTGTCGCCGACCGTGACCTGCAGGCCGCCGCTGTCCACCCGCAGACGCTGGGGCACGAGATCGAGCGTGTAGTCGTAGATCACGCCACGCGGCACGACGCGGAGATCGGCGACGACGCTGCGATCGCTGGCGACGTTCGACGTGAGTGTCACGTCCACCGAGCCGCGGGCCGCGCGCCCTTGCGGCATCCAGATGGCAAAATCCGAAAGATTGAGCGACCCGCTCGCGTTCGGCGCCCCGACGGTGCCGGTCATGTTCACCAGCAGCTTGAGTGCGCCGCCGAGACTGTCGGCGGCAACGAACGGCCTGGCGAACGCGAGCGATGGCACGTCACCGTCCAGGTGAAGCGTGACCGGCTGCCGCTTCAGCACGAGCCCGAGCCGGTTGTAGGCCGGCAGCGCGAAGGTGGCATTCACCTGGCCGATGCGCCCAGTGTCGCCCGACGCCCTGATGCTCATCGTACCGTGCACGCCATCGCGCCCGGCCTGCACGTTGACGCCGGCCGAGTCGAGCAGAATTCGGCGCGGTGCCGTATCGGCCGCGAGCTGGTATTCGAGTGCGGCTCCGGTGGTGTACATAGCGAGTCGTCCGGCAATGGCCTGTCCGGTGGCGCTCGCATCGAGCCGTCCGTCGAGTGTTCCGGTTGCGTGCTGTCCCGCCGGCATGATCGAGTCGAGTGCCGCGAGCGGGAAATGCTCGATCACCGAGCGCGCGCGCCAGCCGGCGGGCCACCAGTCGCCGCCGGCGCAGATGCGCGCGTCGCCGGTGCGCTCGGAGTGCAGGCACAGGTCTCCGACCGACGCGGCATCGGCGCTCGCGGTGAGCGTGGCGGGCCGCTCGAGCCGCCAGTGTCCCGCCGACGTGCTCTGAACGTCCAGCGCGGCGACGCGCCCGCTCCACGCTTTACCCTGGAGCCCGCCGGTAACGCCGAGCTGCAGGGTCCCCATCGGCGCGGTGATCGCGGCCGTCATGTGGTGGCGCGCCTGCGTGCCGCGGAGCCCCATCACGACACGGCTGATCGCCGTCGTGCCGACGCTCGCGTGATCGCCGCGCAGGTCGACCACGTTCCGCCCGCCTTCGGCGAGATCGAGATCGGCGCGGCCGATCAGCCGGCGCACGCGATTGGTGCCGTACACGATGTTACTTCCGGCAATCGTGGTACGTACGCGCGGCGTCAGTCGCGCACCGGTGGCGGTGCCGTCCAGCGCGAGCTTGCCGCGAACCCCCGGCATCGCCGTCGCGAGATTCGCCACGTCGAGTGTGTAGCGGACGTCGACACTGTCCGCGACGGTACCGGACGCGACTGCGTGTGCGGAGCCCCAGTTCACATCGAGTGACGGGATGTCGTAGCGTTGCCCGGTGAAGCCCACCGCGAGCGTGCCGCGGAGCGGCTGGGCCCGGAGTGAACCGCCGATACTATCCACGACCGCCCGTCCGACCGGCCCGAGCGTGTCGAGATGCCCGGCCGTTTTCGCCCACGCGGACACGGCGCCGGGCCAGGCAGAAGGATCCTGCAGCATCAGCGCCGGGTGCACCGAGTCAGCGTGCACGTTGAGATTCCACGACACATTGGGGAACCAGCCGAGTCGTCCCGATGCGATGACCCGGCCCCGAAGCAGCTCGGCCGTCGCGCGGCTGAGCATCATGTGGTCGAGGTTGCCGGTGCCAGCCAGATCGAGCGGAACCGTGTCGGTGAGCGCCGGCGCCGTCGCGAGCGCATGCGCCACGATCCGGTAGTCCTCGGCGCGACCCGTCACGCGCACGGTGCCGTTCCGGACGTGCACATCGCCCGGCGCGTCGACCGTGAGCTGCTGCACGAGCACGTCGCCGAGGAGCACGTCCATCGGCAGCTTCAGGCGCTGGGGCGCCGCAGTGTCTCGCGGAGTCGAGTCCGGCAGCACGAGGTGAACGCCGGTCACGTGGAGGCGATCGATGCGGACCTGGCGTTGAATCAGCCCCGACGGGCTCCAGTCGAGCTCGATGCTGTCAATGCTGGCGGCGTACGTCTGCGTCGCGGTCGTGACATGGGTCAAATAGAGCGGCCCGCTCAGGCGCCCGTGCACCTGCCCGATGCGAACACCCGCGCTGTCCGATTTTCCGAGCGCCATGCCGATGACTCGCCGCGCGGCACTCTCGCTCGAGAGGCCCCACCAGAGCAGGCCGCCGATGAGCACGACGAGCCCGCCGACGATTGCCGCCGACCAGCGAAGCACCTTTTTCGCGCGCGGCGTCACAGGTCCGGCCCCAGCGAAAAGTGAAGCCGGAACGGTGTGCCGGGGCGGCTCACCGCCCATGCACCGTCCACGCGAATGAGCCCGATGGGCGACAGCCAGCGTACGCCGACACCCGCGCCCTGTTCGACGTCCGCCAGGCGAAGCGCGCTCATCGCGTTCCCCGCATCGGTGAACACGGCAAACGCAAACCGCGCGAGAAACCGATAGTCGGCTTCGATGCTACCCGTCAGCAGCGTCGGCCCGCCGATCACGTTGCCCAGGCTATCGCGAATACCGAGGCTCAGGTATTGGAACCCGCGGACGCTTTGATCGCCTCCGGCGAAAAAACGCATGGTAGGCGGAAGCGAGCGAAAATTGCTCGTAATGTCACGGCCGATGTCTCCGCGCGCGAGCACCCGGATCCGCGGACTGAGCCCGCGAATCGCCTTCGCGCTGGCGCCGAGCTGAAGGAATGAGATGTTCGAGGCGAGCGCCTTCGACGCGCCTTGTACGTTCAGCCGCACGCGGAAACCACTAGTCGGGAAGGCGCGATCGTTGGCTCGGGTGCGCTCCCACGCAGCGCCGGCGAGCACCATCTTCGCGATGCCGCTGTCGACGCCGACGCCGAAATTTTCCCGCTGAAATGCGAGATTCAGTGTCTCGCGCCAGCCGAGTCTCCGGCGGCTCAGCCGCGGTCCGATCAGCCACGTCGTGCTTCGGCTGGTGGTCGGGTTGAGAAGCGCGTATCCAGCCACGAGCGTCAGCAGGCCGGTCGGGTTACCGAACGCCGGGATCATGTACTTGCCAGCGATGCTCTGCTCGTTAGTCGACCCGATCACCTCCACCTGCGCGTGGTGACCGTGCGCATTCAGCCGTCGGAACGTGGCGGCGGCGCGGCCCCGCGGTCCATTGTCGGTGCCGTACCCGGCGCCGAGCTCGAACGCCTGCGGCTTCCGGAGGGCGAGATTCACACGAATCGGCACTTCGAGGCCCTGCGCCGAATCCGGCTCCGGAATGACTTCGACGGCGTTGAAGTAGGGGTCTTCTCCGAGGTTGCTCTGCAGCTGCAGCAACCGCTGCTGGCGGTAGAGCTGTCCGCGCTTGAACGGAATCCGGGTGGCGAGGAACGACGAATCGAGTGGTGTCGGGCTGAACGTGACCGCACCGAACCGGAAGCGCGGCCCCGTC
>JBDTQV010000098.1:0-7655 GCA_039932015.1 Gemmatimonadota bacterium
GCGGCGAGCCCGACGCCGATCGCGAGAAAGATGAAGACCGTGTCGCGGTTGTCCTTGAGCACGGCGCGGAACCGCACGCCGGCAACGATGCCGGCGAGGCTGAACGCCAGCGCGAGACTGTTGCGCACGATGAGCACGATGCCGGCAACCACGATCGGCAGGATGAGCATCGTGTGGACGATCGACTGGGCGTACCCCGTGGTCCGGCGCGAGGCCATGTAGACCCACGAAACCGGCAGCATCAGCACGAGTGAGCCAAGCATGACGGAGAACGCGGTGAGCACCATGTACAGCCGCGGCGGCATACCGCCGTTGTCCGCGATGCCGATCGCTCCACTGCCGCGATGGAGCGCGTCAGTGAAGACCTGGGGGCCGCCGGTCTCGCCGATCCGCTCGCCGGAAAAGAGGAGGTTGGCAGCGGGAAACACCCAGAGCAGGGCGATCGTGATCAGAATGATGAAGACGTAATAGACGAGCAGGCGTCGGACCGGCGAGCCGGATCCTCCGGTGGCCAGGTCCATCATCTTCGCGATAAACGGCATCCTCCAGCCTTTCTGGCTTCGGTCGGTCGTGAGATGATCGTGGAATGGCGGCCGCCTCGGCGCTTATGCGGGCAATATGCAGGCGGCGGAGTGACGAGTCTGTGACACGCGTTCGTGACCTGCATCACGAACCTAGAACGGCGGCGTGGCGACGTGCTCGGGATCGTTGAGGATGATCGCCTGCAGCTCCGCGCCCGCAGGCGATTCGAACTGGCCCTCGGGCACGATCAGCAGTGCGTTCGCGCGCACCATCGATGTAAGAATGCCCGAGCCCTGGGGCCCGGCCAACCGGGCTTGGCCATCGGTGACGGTGCCGCGAAGAAAATGCTGGAGCCGCGGCCCTACCACGATCGGCTGGGCGAGGCGCACCGGCACGGCGCGCCGGAACGGCTGCGCGTGCCCGCACATGGCACGGATCGCCGGGCGTACGAACAGCTCGAACGTCACCATCGTGCTCACCGGATTGCCGGGGAGTCCGATCCACGGCACGTCGCCCAGCAGACCGAAGCCCACCGGCGCTCCTGGCCGCATGCGCAACTTCCAGAACCGGTGCGTCACGCCGAGGTCGTCGAGCACGGTGCGCACGTGGTCATGTTCGCCCACGCTGATGCCGGCGGTGCTCACGATGAGGTCGACACCGGCCGCGCGCATGAAATGTGAGCGAAGGCTCTCCGGCGTGTCGCGTGCAATGCCGAGATTGAGGGGCTCGCCACCAGCCTGCCGGACGAGCGCCAGCAGCGTGTGCGTATTGCTGCTCGCTGTTTTCCGGCCGGCGAGAATTTCATCCGCTTGATCGATGTCCACGATCTCGTCGCCACTGCCGACGATGGCGACTCGCGGGCGCCGATAGACGACTGGATGCGACACGGCGAGCGACGCAAGCACGCCCAGGTGGGCCGCCCCGAGCTCGGTGCCGGCGGCGAGGACGGTGGTGCCGCGCCGGACATCCTCGCCGGCCAACCTGAAATTGACCCCCGCGTCGCGATCCCGTACGATCGTCACGAGCTCGGCGCCGAAGTCGGTGTCCTCCTGGCGCACGACCGTATCGGCGCCCGCCGGCAGCGGTGCACCGGTGAAGATGCGACTGCATTCGCCGGCTGCGATCGCGCGAACCGGAAACGCACCAGCCGGGATCACTTCGACGACGCGTAGCCGAACCGGGGCCGTCTCGCTGGCACCGCGCACGTCGGCGGCACGCGCGGCGTAGCCGTCCATGGCGGAGTTCGTATGCGCGGGCAGGTCGATCGGGCTGACGACGTCCTCGGCCAGAACGCTTCCGAGTGCGTCGTCGAGGGGAACCCGGAGTGGCGGCTGCCGGCGCACATCAGCAAGAATGGCGCAGGCGGCGTCGCGTGCCGAGAGCGGCGGCGTCACGCCGGATCGATCAGCAGCGCGCCTTCCCAGGCGAGCCCGGCCAGGAGCTGCATCCACATGGTGTCGCTGAAGCGGAGCACGCGGCACGGCGCCCGGAAGGCGGGATCGTCGGTGACAACGGCAATCCACTGACTCGCGCGGGGATCGTTTTCCGTGAGCAGCGGCGTGGGGCCCGCGGCGCGGCGGAATACTTCGATCTTGGGGAGAGGGGCGCGACTGAACCCTTCGGCCAGGATGATGTCCGCGCCGTCGAGATAGCGGCGCGCCAGTGCAATGGGGTCGTAGTCGTCGGGCGCACGCTCGAACAGCACCCGCAGGTCGGGACCGGCGATCAGCGTGCGCTCGGCGCGCCCTTCATGGAAATGGCGCCAGGTGTCGCTATCGCGACGGTCGACGTCGGCCGGGTGATGGCCATGCTTGAGCGTCATCACGCGCAGCCTGCGGCGAACGAATTCCGCCGCGAGTGCCACGGTCAGAGTCGTCTTCCCTGCGTTCTTTCGTCCGATGACCGAGATGATGCGCGACGCCACATCTCCTCCGCCGCGGTCAGATCGTCCGCGGAATTCACGTTGAAGAACAGCGCGGCCGGATCCCCGAATTGCTGCACGTCGCTGGCAGGGAGTATGTGCACGTTGACGCTGCCGTGGAAGGAGATGGCGCGGAGGTCGCCGGCCTCGAGTGCGGTTTCGATCGCCGCCCGGCAGGCCGGACCATAGGCGGCGCAGAGCGGCTCGACGCCCCGGCGGCCGCCGCTTGCGGGCAGGCAGGCATCCGCGCCAGCGAGACCGTCGGCAAGCGCGCGGACGAGCTCTGCCGTGACGAATGGCATATCCCACGCGACGCAGACGACCGGCGCCGGCGCTTCGACCACGGCGGTATATATGCCGCCGAGGGAGCCCAGGCCGGCGCGCGCATCCGGCACGACGCGGAGCGCGGGGAGCCACGCTGCAGCCGCGGAGTCGTTCGCCACGAGCAGCGGGAGGTCTCCCAACGCGTCGTGGAACACACGCACGAGCCGGTCGAGAATGCGTGCGCCACCCACGAGCTCGAGTCCCTTGGGACGGCCGCTGAAACGCGTTGCGCCGCCGCCTGCGAGAATCGCCCCGCGCACGGTCGCGCTAATAGCGGCGCCCGCGCCGGCGTTCGAGCACGACTTCGAACCCCACCGTGAAACCGAGCAGGTGCTTGAGGCGGGTGGCCGTTGGCGGGGCAAGTCCTGAGACGGCGGTTCCGCCGGTTACGGCGCGCACGCCCGCGATGTTGTCGCGGAACTCCCAACGCAGTTGATAGCCGGGCCCCATGTTGGCGGTGAACCCCGCCGCGAGAACGCCGATGGGACTGAGGTGCGACGAGCGTTCGTCCGGAAAGATGATGACCGTGATGGGCTCGCTGCCGGTCTGGGGCTCTACAAACTCCCCCTCGGTGCGTACGGCGCTCTGGCTGCCCACCAGGACGCCGGCACTCGCGCGCGCGTACGGTGAAATCGCTTTCCGGCTCATGACCCGATAGATCAGGCCGGCTGAAAGTGCCACGGCGGTCGCCGCTTTTTCCCGGCCGTTGAGCGAGCTGCATACCTGCGCGTTGCGCGTCGACCCGGATGCGTACGTCAGAAAGCACTGGTCGCGGAAGCCGATGCCCAGCAGAAACGCTTCGCCGGTGTAGCCGAGGTGATCGCCGGAGAAATATGTACCGTGGAAACCGAACGTGATCGTCGGCCGAATCCGGCGCTTGATGCTGAGCGTGTCCGGCGTGAGGGGCGGGTCGCTGAGCGGCTGTCCGGTGATGCTCCAGAGGCTGCGCGCCTGGACGTATCCGAGCGAGATGCCGAATGCGATCCGCGCCTGGTCGCCGGTTGCTTGCGCGGCGAGCGAGCGGGGGAGCAGGCCGGCGAGCGTGATCGCGAGCGTTGCCGCCGCGGTGATGATGCGCATCAGACCCCCATGCTGTGATGATCCACTGCCAGGCAGCGGTCCTGCACCACCGGAATACCGGCGGCCTCGAGTCGCGCTGCGGAGGCGTCGTCGCGAATGCCTACCTGCAGCCAGACGAGTCTCGGCCGCGCGGCCACACACGCGTCGACCAGTTGATGCACCGTTTCCGAGCGACGGAACACGTTCACGATGTCGATAGGGCCGCGTGCGGCGGCTTGGGCCAGGTCGCGTGCCACCGGCTCACCCAGCACCGTGTCCGCGTTCGGGTGGACGGGGATGATGGTATATCCGGCGCGCTGCATGTACGCCGACACGCCATACGCAGGCCGGTGCGGCTTATTCCCGAGCCCGACGACGGCGATACGACGCGAGGTCCGGAGCAGCTCGCGGAGGTCGGCTTCAGCTGGAGGCATCAGCAAGCGGCGGATGAAGGTGTGGCGAACCGCTCACCGCCCGGCCCACCAGCACCATGCCGGTGCGCCGCGCAATTTCGACCGCGAGTGTGGAGGGCACAGACGGAGTCGCCACCCAGACGACCCCGGCGCGGGCCGCCTTGAAGGCGAGCTCCGCCGAAATGCGGCCGGTCACGAGCAGCCCGAGTCCGGCAGGCGCCACACCGGCCAGCAGCGCGAGGCCGATGGATTTGTCCACCGCGTTGTGACGCCCGATGTCTTCGGCGTGCGCGATGAGTCGTTCACCGTCCGCCAGTGCGGCGGCGTGGATTCCGCCCGTCTCGCGGTACCGTACGCCGCGGCCGAACAGCTCCTTGAACAGCATGCGAAGCGTCTCCGGCGCTGGCGCACTCCCGCGCGACGGCGCCGCGGCAATCGTGACCGGATCGGCGAGAAACGTGGAGACGGCACCGCAGCCGGATGCGAGCACCGGCCGGCGCTGTTCGGCCTGCACGGCTGCAACCTTCGCCGGCGGGACGTCGGCCCAGAAGCCGAGGTCGGTCGCGCATGGTCTCAGCCGGATGTCACTCGCCGCGTCCGCGTATCCCTCGGCGTGCAGCCAGCCGACGGCAAGCTCTTCGAGCAGATCGGGGGTGCACATCCATGTCACGGCCGGCCGGCCGTTCACTTCGAGCCAGACGGCGACTTCCTCCACCGCGGCACTGTCCGCCATCCTGCCGCCGCGTTTCGCGGGCCGGACCGGCGCAGAGGAGTCGGACGGTAGCATGGCTACATCGTCAGAGCTTGAACGAGTAGCCGAGCCCCACCTGCAACCAGGGCGAGAGCGTCCACTCGTTCAGCCGTCCACCGGGAATGAGGGCATGCGGATCGTCGGCGGTGCCCGGGTCCACCGCAGGCTCGACCGTGAACTGATTTGGGTACGTGAGTTTCCAGAACAGTGCGCGAACATCCGCCCGCAGATGCAGGTGCGACGTCAGGAACAGCCGCGTGCCGATCTGCGGCGCGAAGTAAAACTTGTTGCCGAACCGATAGGCGCTAGTGTCCTCCGGCACGTGCTTCCCAAAGGCAACGCCGAGCGACACGCCGGTGTACGGTGCGAGCCGGTGCCACGCCTTACCGCCGGTGAGGTTGAGCTGCAGCGACAGGTCGGCGAACGTGACGCGCGTTTTGACCGGACCGGTCTTGCGAGTCGCCACACTGAGGAATGGGTCGACCACGTAGCGCTGCAGATTGCCCTGCGCGAAGCTGAATCCGAACTGCACCGGCTTCGAGACGCGGAGATCGTAGCGCACGCCGTACACCGACCCGTCCTGCGGACCGATACCGAGCCGGCCGCCCCCGCCGCCGAATTGCCCGAACACTGCCGCGAAGCTGTGCCCGGATGCGATGTCGTGGTACGGACTCGACCTGGGCGCATGTCCGACCTGCGCAAGGGCGCGCGGCGCGGTCAGCGCCACGCAGAGGGCGAGCAGGGCGGGGATACGGATCAGAGTCGGCATCAGCTCTCGCGGAGGTCTCGGCCGGTCATTTCGCGCGGCGGCTCGATGCCGAGCAGCCCGAGCGCGGTGGGACCGACGTCCCGGAGCGAACCGCCCGCGCGGAGCCGCTCGGCTCCCGTGCGGACGGCCACCAGGGGAACGGGATTCGTGGTGTGGGCCGTGTGCACCCCACCGGTGACGGGATCGATCATCATCTCGCAGTTACCGTGGTCGGCGGTGACAAGGAGACGTGCGTCGGCCGCTTCCGCGCTCACCAGGATGCGCTCGAGGCAGCGGTCCACGGTTTCGACGGCACTCACCACCGCCGGAAGCACACCGGTATGCCCGACCATGTCGGCATTGGCGAAGTTGCAGAGAATGAAATCGTGCTCGCGCTCGCTCAACGCATGGCAAAGCGTGTCGGTGATACCGGCCGCGCTCATTTCAGGTGCGAGATCGTACGTGGCCACCTTCTGCGATGCGACGAGCCGGCGGTCCTCGCCCGCGTAGGGCGGCTCGAATCCACCGTTGAAGAAGTAGGTGACGTGCGGATACTTCTCGGTTTCCGCGGTGCGGAGCTGGGTGCGGCCCGCGTCGGCGAGCACCTCCGCCATGATTCGGGCCATGCTGAACGGCGGAAAGGCCTGCGGCAGCGGAAAAGTCTGGTCGTATTGCGTCATCGTGGCGCCGGTGAGGCGGGGCCGATCGGACACGTCGAAGCCATCGAAGCCGTCGATGAACAGCGCGCGCACGATCTGCCGCATCCGGTCGCTGCGGTAGTTGAAGCAGAAGACTGCGTCGCCATCGCGGAGCAGCGCCGCGGGCGCGCCCTCGTGCTGCATGACAAGCGGATGCACGAATTCGTCGGTCTCGCCGCGCGCATACGCGGCTTCGACGGCGGCGACCGGATCGGTGACGGCGAGACCGGTGCCATGCACCATCGCATCGTATGCCAGACGCGTGCGGTCCCAGCGGCGGTCGCGGTCCATGGCAAAGTAGCGGCCGGTGAGGGTCGCCAGCACACCGCGGTCGCCCGCGATGCGCTGCAGATCGCTCACCAGCGAGCGGACGACGGTCGCGCCGAGGGTCGGCGCCGCATCGCGGCCGTCGAGGAAACCGTGCACCGCGATGCGCGGAACATCGAGACGCACGCCGAGCTCGATGCAGGCGAGCAGATGCGTGTCGATCGCGTGCACGCCGCCGGGTCCCAGCAGCCCCATGAGATGCAGTGTGCCGCCGGTCTTCCGGACGTGTTGCGCCAGGGCCACCAGCGGCTCGAGCGAAACAAAATCGCCATTCCGAATGCTCTGGGAAATGCGTACGAGATCCTGCGGCACGACGCGCCCGGCGCCGAGGTTGAGGTGTCCTACCTCACTGTTGCCCATCTGTCCTTCGGGGAGACCGACGGCGAGACCGCTCGCGTCCAGCAGCGTGCGCGGATATGACGACCAGAGCCGGTGCCACACTGGCGTCCGCGCCAACTCGATCGCGTTGCCCTCTCGCTCGGGACGATATCCCCAGCCATCGAGGACGATGAGCACGACCGGCGCGCGGCGCGCGCTCTCGTTTGACATGGCTCTCCGCGTGACCTACAATGACCGACGTGATATCCGCGACGCAATGTAGTCCCGCCTTTCGCCGCCTACCAGCCTGCGCGCTCGTGCTTTGCCTCGCGTTCGCACCGTCGCTCGGCGCGCAGCGGCGCAGCGCCGGGACGACGCCCGCGCACGCCACGCCGGCCGGCGTGCGGCTCGCGGAAATTGCCGCTGCGACCACTCTCAACGTCGCGGGGCGCAACGGGGACTGGGCACAGGTGCGGCTCGAAGGCTGGATCAGCGGACGCTCGATTCGCACCGATCGGCGCGACGGGTTCGATGTGATGGTGAGCGCACCGGGCGGCGAAAATCTCCGCGCCGC
>JBDTQV010000099.1:0-7654 GCA_039932015.1 Gemmatimonadota bacterium
GTGAACGGGTACGCCTCGACCGCGAGCTTGTCGGCCGCCGGCGACAGGGCAGGGTGGCGGAAGAGCCGCAATGGCACCGGAAGCTCGTGCTCCGCGCCCGTCGCGAGCTCGACGACGAATAGCCGTCCGCCAAGGTCCCGCTGTACCGGAACCACACCGTTGAAGAACACGCCGACCTTCCCGCCGACGATGGCGGCCAGCCGCCCGCCTGCAACATGCACGTCGCGCGCGATGCCGACCGCATCGAAGTCGTGCGCGACGGTCTCCACCCCGCTCGACAACGAGCGGCGAAAGACTCTGCTCGAGTTCGCGCGGGTGAAGTAGAGGATGTCGCTGTTTTCGCCGACCGCGACCGACGTCGCGTAATCGGTTCCGCCGATACGGATCGTGGCCCCGCCGGAGAGATCGGCAATCAGGATGTCACGCCCTATACGCGCCGCCTCGAAATCGCATGTCGGACACGGTTGGATGTCGGTATCGAAGAGCCCGATAAATACCAGCCGGCTGGCGTCGACCCAGCGCACGAACGCGGGCGCCACGTAGAAATTGCCGCCCGCCGAGAATGGGAAGGTCCGCACCGTGGTGAACGAGTCGGGCGCGGTGAGCGGCGCGATGCCCAGCGGTCCCGATGCGACGAATGGCGTCCCCACTCGCTTCGCCGTGCGGTAATAGGCAAGCCGCCCATCGCCGAACGCGGCGGGCCAGTCGAATACATCCGTCGAGTCGCCGTTGAAGCTGCCGCGATTGCAGATTTCCCAACTCAGCGACCCGCCATCAGCCGGCATTATCCCCAGGCAGCGGTCGGCCTCGCGCCCGGTAATCGGGAACGAGTAGATGATGGCACGGCCATCCGGCAGCCATGACGGAGAGACATCCGGACCCGGGTTGTACGTCAGGCGCGTCGGCGTGCCGGCGACAAGGGGCTCGGTGAGGGCGGGGTCGTGCGAGGTGAAGGCGTCGCTGTGACTGCACGCGACGAGCATGGCGAGGGGCAGGCCGAACAGACCCGATCGGAACCGGCGGTGATTCGGATGCGGCGTCATGGGCATTCCTGTCCGCGTGATAGTCTGGGGGAGACGCGGGCTGCCGGGCCAGGCACACACTTGCCCCCGGGCGAGCTTGGGCGCACGATTAGTGGATCAAACGCTAACGAACGCCCGATCTGACGCCCGAGCGAGGACCCCCGATGATTCTTCGGCGCCTTTATGACACGAAGCTGTCGCAGGCGAGTTATCTGGTTGCGTGCGGACGCACCGGCGAGGCACTCGTCATCGATCCGAATCGTGACTGCGAACAGTACGTCGAAGCCGCCCGCGCCGAGAACGTCCGCATCTCCTACGTGACCGAGACGCACATTCACGCCGACTTCGTGTCCGGCAGCCGGGAGCTGGCTGCCCATACTGGCGCCCGTCTCCTGCTCTCCGACGCCGGCGGCGACGCGTGGCGTTACTCTTACGCGGCTGGCGCGAATGCGGGCCTGCTGGTCGACGGCACCACGTTCGACGTCGGCGCGATCCGGATCAGCGCGATGCACACCCCGGGGCATACGCCGGAGCACATGAGCTTTCTCGTCACCGATACCGCCGGCGCCGACCGGCCGATGGGCGCCTTCACCGGCGACTTCGTCTTCGTCGGCGATGTCGGCCGGCCGGACCTGCTCGAGCGTGCGGTCAAGGTGGCGGGAACGATGGAGTCGAGCGCCCGCCAGCTCTTCGCGTCGATCCAGCGCTTCAAGGCGCTGCCGGACTATCTCCAGATTTGGCCGGGACACGGTGCGGGTTCCGCCTGCGGCAAGTCGTTGAGCGCAGTTCCCCAGAGCACCCTCGGCTACGAACGCCTCTTCAACTGGGCGCTCGCCGTGACCGACGAAGACGAGTTCGTCCGCATGGTGCTGGCGGGCCAGCCCGACCCACCGGCGTATTTCGCGACGATGAAATCCATCAACCGGACCGGCCCGCGTGTGCGTGGCGCCGTGCAGCACCCGGTTCGGGTTCCGGTCGAGCAGCTTCGAGACGCACATGCCGCGGGGGCCATCATCGTGGATACGCGCCCGGCACCCGCCTTTGCCGCGGGTCATGTGCCTGGCTCCATCAATATTCCACTCAACCGGAGCTTCAGCACGTGGGCCGGGTGGCTGGTGCCGTACGATCGCGACGTCTACCTCGTGGCGGACGCTCGCCGAGGACAGGGTATCGACGATGCCGTGCGCGATCTTGCGATGATCGGTCTCGATCGCATCGTCGGCTACGTGGGGACGAATGAAGTCGAACGGTGGGCGGCGAGCAATGTCGCCGGCCACCTGCGCCAGATGACAGTCTCCGATCTCGCCGAGCGAATGCGCACGGGGGACGTGGCCGTGGTGGACGTACGCTCGCCCACTGAATACAGTACCGACCGGCTCGGCGGAGCGACCAACGTGCCGCTGGGCCAGCTGGTGGAGCGCATCGATTCGATTCCCCGTGACCGGCTCGTCGTCGTGCAATGCCAGTCGGGCGGGCGGTCGTCGATCGGCGCGAGCGTCCTCGCGGAGAAGGGCTTCGAGAACGTCGCCGATCTGGTTGGCGGCATCAATGCCTGGAAGGCGGCCGGGTACCCTGTCTTGGCCAGCACGGGCTGAGGGGCACCATGCCGCGTACGCAGTTCATTCAGCACGCGGGCCGCAAGATCGTGCTCATCGACTTCTCGCGAATCGTCGATGCGGAGACCGCGCTCGCAGCGATCGGGGAGGCCCGCCGATTCATTGCGCAGCAGCCGGCCGACGGGTCGCTGCTCACGCTCACGAACGTGCAGGGATCGCATTTCGATTCTGGGGTACTCAAGGCCATCCGCGAGCTGGCGGAGCACAACCGCGCCTACGTGCATGCGGGTGCGGTCGTCGGATTGAGCGGACTCATGAAGGTGGTCTACAACACGCTGGTGAACCTGACGGGACGCAATATCATGCCGTTCGACGACCTCGACGCCGCGAAGGCATATCTCGCTGCCCAATAACGCCCGGAGGTACCGATGCTCAAGGAGTTCAAGGCATTCGCGATGCGCGGCAACGTCCTCGACCTCGCGATCGGCATCATTCTGGGTGCCTCCTTCGGGACGGTCGTCAAGTCGCTCGTCGACGACATCATCATGCCGCCGGTCGGGCTTGCGCTCGGACGTGTGGACTTCAAGGAACTCTTCCTCGTCCTGAAGGCCGGTGCGCCGGCGCCGCCGTACACGACGCTCGCCAAGGCCCAGGCCGCGGGCGCCGTCACGCTCAACTACGGCGCGTTCATCAGCACGATCGTCACCTTCATCATCGTTGCGTTCGCCGTCTTCCTGCTGGTCCGGGCCGCGAACCGCCTGACGCCCGCCGAGGCGGCGGCCGCACCGACGACCAAGGACTGCGCCTTCTGCCGGATGCCGATTCCGATCGGCGCGACACGCTGCCCGGAGTGCACCTCGCAGCTTGCCGCCTGACCCGGGCTTGCGCTCGGACTCGCCTCGCTTTATGATGCAAAGTGATCGCTGACGAACCGCCGCCGGCATTGCACGCCCGCGCGATGGACAACCTCACCTTCATCCGGGACACGATGGAGCGGGCCACCGCGTTCACTGCGGTGCCGGGGTGGGGCGGCGTGGCGATGGGGGCGACGGCGCTCGTCGCGAGTGCTGTCGCTGCACGCCAGGCCACCGGGCATCGCTGGCTCATGGTGTGGCTCGCCGAGGCGGTGGTAGCCGCCGCAATCGGCTCCGCGAGCATGGCGCGGAAGGCTCGATCCGCGCGGACGCCGCTGCTCTCGCGCCCGGCGCGACGGTTTCTGCTGAGCTATACACCGCCGATCGTGGTGGGGGCGGTGCTGACGGTGGTGCTCTACCGCGGCAATCTGACTGCCGCGTTACCCGGCACATGGCTGCTGCTCTACGGCACCGGCGTCGTGACTGGCGGAGCGTTCTCGGTGAGAGTCGTGCCGATGATGGGACTCTGCTTCATGGCGGCGGGCATCGCGGCGCTAGTGTGGCCCGCGGGGAACACGTGGTGGATGGCGGGTGGGTTCGGCATGCTGCATATCGTTTTCGGAATGGTGATCGCACGGAGGTATGGTGGCTAAGTCGAGCGCAGCGCGAAAAGACGCGCCTGCGGCCCCGGTCCCGGGCGCGCGACCCGCGAAAAAGCGGGCCGACAGCTCCGCGCTCGTGCTCGACCGGCTCATTCACGAGCGGATGCGCCTGGCCATCGTGAGTGCACTCGCCGTCAACGAGAAGCTCGCATTCAATGACCTCAAGCGCCTGCTCGACACCACGGACGGCAACCTGAGTGTGCACGCGCGGAAGCTGGAGGACGCCGGGTACATCAGCGGGAACAAGTCGTTCAGCGGCCGCACGCCGCGCACCGAGTACCATCTCACGAGCGCCGGTCGCGCCGCGCTGGCGCGCTATCTCGATCACATGGAAGCACTCATTCGCGCGACGCGGGATGTCTGAGCGCGCTCTTTTTTTGAGGTGTGACTTTATGCCGCAAAGTAGTGGATGCACCTGGTCGGCTCCCGGCCTCCACGTCGCCATCATCATGGATGGCAACGGACGCTGGGCGACGGCGAGAGGCATGCCTCGCGCCGCGGGCCATCGCGAGGGCGCCCTTGCCGTGCGTCCGGTGGTGGAAGCGGCACCCGCGCTCGGCATCGGCACGCTCACCCTTTTCGCGTTCTCGGCCGACAACTGGCAGCGTCCCGAGCGCGAAGTCGCCTGGCTCATGCGCCTGTTCCGCGAGTACCTGCGGGGAGAGGTCACGCGTTGCCTCGCAACCGGCGTCAGGCTGAACGTCATCGGCCGCCGCGATCGGCTTCCCGCACCGCTCGTTGCGGTGATGGAGGACGCGGAGGTGCGCACCGCACGCGGCCGCCGGCTGCTGCTTCGAATTGCCGTCGACTACTCGGCGCGGGACACGATTGTTCGCGCGGCGATGCTGGGCGCCGCCGCCGCCGCCGCCGCAGCCTCCGGTGCGGACGCCGGGGTGGAGGCCCGGAATGTCGCGGGCTCGCGTGCGCAATTCGCCGAGCTGCTGTGTCGCGCGAACCACGGTCCCGCGGTTCCGGACGTCGACCTGCTCGTGCGTACCGGCGGCGAGCAGCGGCTGAGTGATTTTCTGCTCTGGGAATGCGCCTACGCGGAGCTGCACTTTTCGTCGCGCATGTGGCCTGCCTTCACCGCTGGGGACCTGGAGCGTGCGCTCGCCGATTTTCATGGGCGACAGCGTCGCTTTGGCGGGCTGCCGAGCGGCGAGCGCGAACCAGACGTCGCCCCGGCCACTGCGCAAATTGCGGGACTGTCGCTGCACCAGTCGCGGAAAACCGTGTGACCCCGCTCACGTCGGTGCGCCGCTCTTTCGCCGAGTCGCCTTGATTGGCGGTGGTGCGGTCCGCTATTGTCGGACAGGGAAGCGGAGAATGGACGGGCGACGTTGTGGGGGCACAGTGGCATATCGCATTCGGGTCAAAGATTATCGGGACCGGCCTCCGGCCATCCTGCTTCCGGATGGCCACGGACCACACCGCGGGCCGCGCGGGCTGCCGCTCGAGGGTGTCGTCGTCACCTTGCTCGTGGCGCTGGCGCTTGGCATCGGCTCCTGCGCCGGGTCGGTCGATCTTCGCAGCACGGGTGTTCGCCCCGCCGCAATCGTCCTGGCCGTTGGGAGCCTGCTGCTGTGTGTGATTCGACCGGGGCGGGGCTGGATCCTCGCGCTGCTCGCGGCGGCATGCGTTCCGGTAATGCATCGCGTCGGCCCGCTCCTCGGTCTCGCCGATATGCATCCGCCGCGGCCGATGGTCGAGACGATTCTGTTCTCGCTCGGACCCGCGCTCATCGGCGCGCTCGCCGGGAGCATCATCAATCCAATCGTTATCGCGCTCGGCGGCGGCGCAGCGCTGTGACGGGGCCGGCGGGCTCGTCGCGTCCCATCGCGCTGATCACCGGCGGATCGGCCGGCATTGGCCTGGCGCTTGCGCGCTGCTTTGCGCGCGGCGGATTCGACCTGGTGCTGGTTGCGCGCGGAGAGGCGGCCCTCGCAGCGGCGGGAGACGAGCTTCGGGCGTCAGGTTCTCGTGTGACCGCGCTCGCCGCAGACCTCTCGCGCCCGGAAGAGGTCGGCCGGCTGTTGCAGCGACTTCATGAGGCGCGACTCGAGCCGGACGTGCTCGTCAACAATGCCGGTTTTGGCGCCGCCGGGCCGTTCGCGTCGAGTGACGCGTCCACCGCGCTCGACATGATCGGCGTCAACATCACCGCGCTGACCGCGTTGACGCGCGGGGTGCTGCCGGGGATGCTGGCGCGCGGGGCAGGGCGCATCCTCAACGTCGCGTCCACGGCCGCCTTTCAGCCGGGACCGTATCTCGCCGTCTACTACGCAAGCAAGGCGTACGTCCTCTCCTTTTCCGAAGCCATCGCCGAGGAACTCCACGGCAGCGGAATTTCAGTTACCACGCTGTGCCCGGGCCCGACCGAGACACGCTTCGCGGCACGGGCGGGCATGACGACGTCCCGCGCGTTTCGGAGCGGCGTCACGATGACGGCCGAGCAGGTCGCCAGGGCGGGGTACGCGGGCACGATGCGCGGCGCCCGGATCGTGGTGCCGGGCGCCGCGAATCGACTGCTTGCCGCGATGGTGCGATTCGCGCCGCGGCGCGTGGTGACCCGCGTTGCCGGGCGGCTCAACCGTGGGCGCGACGGGAGCTGACTACAACCCGATCTGAATTCCAATGCGCACTCGGCGCGGGGAAGCGGTGAATTGCTGCGCTCCACGAAACGCGGCGTACGCCGCGCCCGACGCGGCACGCTGCTCCGGCAGGGTAAAGATGCCGTCGCCGTTACCGAACCGCTGCTCGGCCCGGACGAGCGCAACGCAGTTGGGCGGTGCCGACGCGCCGCTCTGGGTCAAGTAGGCGCCGCAGCCTCCGGCGCTCGCACCCGCGAAGCGGAGGTCGACGTCGCCGTTCGCGGCGTACAGGCCGTTTCGCGCGGCTTCGGCCGCGAACGAGGAACTGTCTCGTGCGAATGTGGCTTGGGCCTCGAGTGGGCTCGCGATATCACCGGACGAAGCGTACACGCGCGTCACGTTGCGCGTATTCAGCGCATTTCGCGCGTCGATGTACACTGACGCATCCACGCGCCCGAGGCTCAAGTGCTTGCTCGCGCGGAGGTCAAGCTGCCTGAAGGCGGGCAGGCGGGCGTTGCCCAGCGCGCTGCCAACGCCGACACACGGTTCGCCCGAGAGTACGCTTTCATTGCCCTGAAGGCTGCACGTCATGTACGTGGCACCACTGAAATACCGGAACCCGGCGAACAGGCCCAGACCGCCCAGTGGCGACGCGCGCGTGCTGCCCGCCGCACCGGCGGGCGAAGTGAGTGCGAGTGCCGCGGACACCGTGTGCGGCCGCGCGTCGGTCGCGGCGAAGTTCGGGTCGCCGATGGTCACCGGTACACCATTGCCGGTGTGTTGATAGGCATAGCCCAGCACGCCGGTGAGCACTCCTTGAGCACGTTCGAGCCGCACCTCGCCGCCATTCACGGATGTGGTCCGATCGTCGGCAATGCCGTAAAGATTGACTGGCGAGTTTCTCCGCGTCGGGTCCTGCAGCGACAGCACCGATGTGCGTGGACTCGACAGCTCATGCCGCGTGAACCC
>JBDTQV010000100.1:0-7628 GCA_039932015.1 Gemmatimonadota bacterium
GGTGCTCGAATCGGTGTGGGGTTTGCTGCAGCAGGCCAATCCGGAAACTTTCGGCCGGGCCCGCGGTTAAAAAGAGGATAGGCGCGGGCTTCGTCCGCGCATTCGTTATGTGGAGGATGCGATGAAGCAGCGATGGGGTGTCATCGGCCTGGTGGCGGCGATTTCGTTCGTGAGCGGCGGCTGGCTCCTGCAGCGCGGCGCCGCCGCTCCGGCGGGCGGCTACCAGCAGGAGCGGCTGTTCAACGACGTGATGTCGCACGTCAGCAACTTCTACGTCGACTCGGTGCCGGACAGCGCGCTCTATCGTAAGGCGACGGATGGGATGCTGGGCGAGCTCAAGGATCCCTACTCCGTCCTGCTCGCCGGCGACGACTACAAGCAGCTTACCGAGCAGACGTCCGGCAATTACGCCGGCCTCGGCATCCAGATCGAATCGCGTGACGGCTGGATCACGGTCGTCGCGCCGCTGCCGGAGACCCCCGCCGAGCGCGCCGGCATTCAGACCGGCGACCAGATCATCGAGGTCGACGGCAAGTCTACCGAAGGCTGGAAGAGCGACGAAGCCGTCAAGGTGCTGCGCGGCGCCCCCGGCACTAAAGTACGCATCGTGGTGCGGCGAATTGGCATGAGCCAGTCGCTGCCATACGACCTTACTCGGGCGGCCATCCACCAGAAGTCGGTCCCGGCCGGCACGCTGTTTGACGATGGCATCGGTTACATCTCCCTGTCACCGGTTTCCGAAACGTCCGCGCAGGAGCTGCGTGACGAGATCACGGCGATGCGGGCCAAGGGCATGAAGGAGATGATCTTCGATCTCCGGAACAACCCGGGCGGGCTGCTCGATCAGGGCGTGAAGGTCGCCGATCTCTTCCTTGAACCGAAGCAGCAGATCGTCGCAACACGGGGCCGCGCGGCTGGGTCTTCGAAGGAGTTCTTCGACCAGGCTCGTCAGCTTTGGCCCGAGATGCCGATCGTGGTGCTCACCAACGAAGGCACCGCCAGCGCCGCCGAGATCGTCGCTGGTGCGCTGCAGGACCACGACCGCGCGGTCGTCGTCGGCACGCCGACCTTCGGCAAGGGTCTGGTGCAGACGCTGTTTCCGCTCGGCGACGGGGTCGCGCTGAAGCTGACCACCGCTCGCTGGTTTACGCCAAGCGGCCGCACGATCCAGCGAATCGCGAAGGACGAGAACGATCAGGTCCGCCAGGCGCTCGCCGACCGCGGAGTAGTTTCGGATTCGGCTGCGGCAGCGGACACGTCGCTGGCGTCGCGTCCGATCTTCCACACCGACGCCGGCCGCATGGTGCGGGGCGGCGGCGGCATCGTTCCGGACGTGGTTGTCCGGCGCGACACGCTCAATGCCAATGAGCGGGAGTTCGTCCGCGTGCTCGGCGAGAAGGCGCAGGTGTATCTGGATGTACTCGCAGGCTATGCGTTCGATCTCAAGCGGAAGGGCGCGCCAACGGCGGAAAGCTTCCGCGTCACTCCCGAAATGCACCAGCAGGTCTATCAGCGGCTTCGTGCGCGGGGCGTGCAGGTCCCGCAGCCGGTGTTCGACTCCGCGGCGACATTCGTCGATCCGCAGATCGGCTACGAGGTGGCGCGGTACATATTCGGGCGCCCGGCGGAATTCCGGCGCAAGGCGGCCGATGACCGGCAGGTGCAGACGGCGCTCGACCTGCTGCGGCGCGCTCAGACGCCGAAAGATCTGCTGACGCTCGCGGTGGCTCCGCATGGGAGTTCACCCGCGCCGGCCACGAGCGGCACCCGGAAGTAGTATCTCGTCACCGGCCGCGTACGCGGCGCGCTGAGTGCTCGCGCGCGGGGTGGCGATCGTCGGTGCGGGTCGGATGGGCGGCGGGCTTGCGCGCGCGCTGGCCGAGACCGGAACGCCCGTCTCGTCGCTCGTGCGTCGGGACCCGGTTCGGGATGGCAGCTTCTTCTGGCCCGAGTCAAGGTGGCTCGACGCTCTCAATGCCCACCGGCTGGTCCTCATCGCGACGCCTGACGATGCGATCGCGTCCGTTGCGCGGGTACTTGAGGCGAGCGGCGCCATCCAGCCAGATCACGTGATTCTGCACCTGTCGGGACTGCTCGATCGAACGGCGCTCCGCGCGCTTGAGGGCACCGGCGCTGCGCTCGGCTCGTTCCATCCACTCCAGACCGTCGTCGATCCTGCAACCGCGCGCGAGCGTCTTCGCGGGGCGTTTGCCGCCGTCGAAGGCGACCCCGGCGCGATGGCCGCAGGCGAGGCGCTCGCGCGTGAACTGGGTATGCACGCCGTGAAGGTTCCGTCGGCCGGCAAGGCGGACTATCACATCGGAGCGACCATAGTCGCGAACTACAGCGCCGCCCTCCTCGCGCTGGGCGAACAGTTTGCGCTTCGTGCCGGGATCGAGGCTGAGCTCGCGGAGCAACTGTACCGGCCGCTCATGACTGGCGCAGTGGCCAATCTCGCCGCGCTCGGGCCAACCGCCGCGCTCACCGGCGCGATCCGCCGCGGAGATGCCGCGACGGTCGCCGCTCACCTGGCCCGGCTTGACGGTCGCGAACGGCGGCTCTATTGCGATCTTGGGATGATGGCGCTTGGGGTGGCGCGCGCCGGCGGGCTGGACGAAGCGCTCGCGGCGCGCATCGAGGCGATGCTCGCCGCTCACTAGGCGTTACTGGTCGACGACTCTCACGCCCTGCGGCACGTCGAATCGGAAGGTACTCTCCGGCACGTTGTCGTTTACGCGAAGCCGCGAGAGCGTGATGGTCCTGATGCCGCCCAACCGCTCGCTGATTTCGAGCCGGCGAGGCAGCGCGTCATCGCGGTCCAGCCAGACAACCGCTCGCGCGAACGGCAGCTCGGGCACGTTGGGCACCAGCTCGACAACGTCGACGGCGCGGCCCGACACCTGGTCTGCGCGAATGTAACGCATCCGGTACCGCTCCGCGGGTCGATCGAGGATCCACGAGAGCACATTGAAACCGTACACCGGGCCGCCGCTGGGCAGTGCCAGGCGAAGGACTTGCCCTGGCGTGGTGCTTGGCGTGTAGACCCACACATGCTCGCCGTCGATGATGATCCGGTCTTCCGGAGGCGAGGAGAAGCGCATTGCCAGCTTCGACTGGCCGCTTTGCGCAAGCGTGCCGCGGCTGGTGAGCGTCGTGTCGAGCATCGGGTCTTCGATCTTCTGCTCGAAATCCGCGCGGAGCGAGCCGAGCGACCGATATACCCGCGCCGAGCGGCCGACGATTTCGGCCGCGTTCTGAGCATGCACGGTAGCGACGCCGCTGGAGCAGAGCGCACCTGCCGCAATCCCGAGTGCCACAACGATTGTCCTCATGCGCGCGTTCCCGCCGGCTCCGCGACGCGCCGCCCGATCGCTTCGGCAATCATGCGGGTCTCGCGCATCAACGCTTGAAATTCCGGGATATCGAGGCTCTGCCCGCCGTCCGAAAGCGCCCGGGCGGGATCGGGATGGACTTCGATGAGCAGGCCGTCTGCGCCGGCGGCGGCGGCGGCGCGCGCCATCGGCGTGACCATGGCCCGGTGGCCGGTGCCGTGGCTCGGATCGGCCACGATCGGCAGATGCGACAGGCCGTGCACCACAGGCACCGCGCTCAGGTCGAAAAGATTGCGGGTAGCGCTGTCGAATCCGCGTACGCCGCGTTCACAGAGAATCACGTCGGGATTTCCTTCTGCCAGTATGTATTCCGCCGAGAGCAGCAATTCCTGAATCGTGGCACTCATGCCGCGCTTCAGCAGCACCGGCTTGCCCGCCCGTCCGGCGGTCTTCAGCAGCGAATAGTTCTGCATGTTGCGCGCGCCGATCTGAATGATATCGGCGACTTCGGCCACCAGCTCGACGCTTTCGGCGTCGATCGCCTCGGTCACCACGAGCAGCCCGGTCTCGGCGCGCGCGCGCGCCAGCAACTTGAGACCGGGTTTACCGAGCCCCTGAAACGAATACGGCGAGCTGCGCGGCTTGAACGCGCCGGCACGGAGCACGGTGGCGCCGGCGTCGCGCACTGCGATCGCGATGGTCATGATCTGGGCTTCGGTCTCGACCGAACAGGGCCCGGCCATTACGACGATCTCGTCGCCACCGATCACCAGCCCGCCAGGCAGGCGCACCACCGTCGATTCGGTTTTCCACTCGCGCGACACCTGCTTGTACGCCTGGGTCACATGGATGACTTCGACGACCCCCTGAAGTGCGGCGATGCGAGACCCATCCACCCGGCCGTCGTTTCCCACAACGCCGATGGTCGTGCGCTGCTTGCCCGGAATCGCACGCGCCTGGTATCCCATCTCCTCGACCACTGTGACGACGCGCCGGATCTCCTCGTCGGTCGCAGCGTGGCGCATCACGATCAGCATCGCACGCCCCCTCTCAGGCGACGAAACCGCTTATGCAAGGCGCGGACCACTGCTGTTCGCCTCACGCCTGCTCCAGCTCGCCCAGGCGAACGCCGACGACCGTGGACACACCCGGCTCCTGCATGGTCACCCCGTACACAGCGTCCGCGGACTGCATCGTGCGCGGGTTGTGAGTAATGACCAGAAACTGAGTGGTCACCTTGAATTCTTCGAGTAGCCGGGTGAACCGGCCGACGTTGGCATCGTCGAGTGGCGCGTCCACTTCGTCCATGAGGCAGAATGGACTCGGCTTGGTCAGATAGATGCTGAAGAGGAGCGACACGGCGACGAGCGTCCGCTCGCCGGAAGAGAGCAGGTGGATTCGCTGCGTGCGCTTTCCGCGGGGGGCCGCGTGAATCTCGATCTCGCTTTCCAGCGGATCGTCAGCGTTGGCGAGACGCAGATCGCACTCGCCGCCGCCGAACAGCGTCGTGAACACCTTCAGGAAATTGGCCTGGACTGCGTTGAACGTCTCAAGGAACAGCTGGCGCGCGGTTCCGTCGATCTCGCGGATGGCCTGGATCAGCGACTGGCGCGCCCCGACGAGGTCATCGCGCTGTGATGTGAGGAAGTCCAGCCGCTTGCTTTCCTCGGCGTGCTCCTCGACCGCGAGCGGATTGACCGGGCCGATTCCCTCGAGAGCCGCCACGATGCGTGACGACTCGCCCTCGAGCGTCTCGATGTCCAGATCGAGCAGCACCAGGCCTTCGAGCAGCGTATCGAGTGGGCGGCGCCATTCCGCCTCGACGCGGTCGGTGATCCGGCGGCGTGACGCGGCGGCTTCGGTAAGCTGGATTTGTATGCGGTGGTTCTCGTCCCCGAGCGTATCGAGCTCGTGGCGCGTGTGCCCAAGGAGTCGCTCCGCGTCTGCCAGGCCGTGCTCGGCGGCCGCGAGGGCTGACTCCGCAGTGACAACGCCGGATTCGAGCACGGAGAGGGCCGTCTGCCGTTCAGCGCGCGCCTGGGCCCAGCGCTCCTGCTGCACCTCGAGTGCACCTGAATCGGCGTCGAGCTGCGCCAACTCGGCCGCGAGCGCTTCCGCGCCGTGCTCGGCATCGACCCGCGTCCGTATTGCGCGATCGAGCCGCTCGTTGGCTGCGCGCAGCCGCGCAGCGACGTGCGCCTCCTGCACCTGCCAATGTACGCGCGCTTCACGCGCTGTCTCCTGCTCGGTTTCGAGTTCTGCCAGACGTGTTCGCTCGGCACCGAGCGCGTCATCGAGCCGTGCGCGCTCGGTATCGCCGACCATGAGTGATGCGTCGATCTCGGCGAGACGCTGCTGAGAGCGAGTCAGCCGCTCGGCGACGCGGCCGAGTTGCGTCTCCGAATCGCCGAGTTCGCGGGTCAGATTACCAAGGATTCGCAGCGCATCCTCGCGCGCGGCGACCGACTGTCGCTCCTCCTCGCGCGCCCGATCAGCGGCCTCGGCCGCTGCGGCGAGTGCCTGTTCAGCCCCGCGAAGGCGCTCGACCGTACTTTCGAGTGCACGGTCGGCGCCATCGAGTGCTGCCTGACCGGTGGAGACGTCGTGAGCCAGGCTTTCGATCTCGGCCCGGCGGCGCAGCGGACCCGACGGGGCGGTGGCGCCGGACAGGAAAATCGCTCCACTCGCGCGGCGGAGCACGCGGCCGGAGCCGTCGAGCACACGCGATCCAGCAAGGGCGGCGTGCACCCAGTCGGCGGCGGGGCCTTCGACCCTGAGCCGCTCATCCAGAGGCTGGCCGTCCGCATGCATCACCGGTCCCGGATCCATGGGCAGGAGTACCAGGGCGCCGGGCTGATGTTCCGCATGCCAGAGCTGAATCGCGGACACGGTGCCCTCGTCGCGAACAAGCACGGCGTGCATCCATTCGCCGAGCAGGCGCTCGGCCAGCTCGGCGTCCTCGCGTCCGGTGCTGACGAAGTCGCTCAAAGGGCCGAGCACGCCGTTGCCAAACCGGTCACGCGCGGCGAGCAGGGCAGCGGCCGCCGGTGCAAGTCCGACACGGTCGCGCTCGAGCTCCTCGAGCGCGTGACGTCGGTGCGTAAACTGCGAGAGCGATTCGTCGGCCCGGCGGCGCGCGGCGCGCTGCGTTGCTTCGTGCTCACGCGTCTCCGTCACCAGATGCCGCGCGCGATCAGTCGCGACGGCTGCCTGGCGCGACTCATGGGCGTGAAACGCGGCGCGCTCGACGAGCTGGTCGCGCTGCCGCTGGGCCGCCGTCAGCTCGCCCTCCAGGGCAGCTCGATGCGCTTCCGCCTGTGCAGCGCGCTCGCGCAGCGACGCGAGCTCGCCTTCGAGGGCGGTTCGCTCGCCCTCGAGCGCGCGAAGGCGCTGGAGCCCATTCTGCAGCTCGTGCTCGTGCTGGCGTACGATGGTGCGCGCATCGACCGCGCGAGCCCGGCCGCTTTCTTCCTCGGAAGCGCGATCGGCGAGCTCCGCACGGATCCGATCGTACTCCGCCTGCGACTCGGTGCGCTCCGCACCGGCAGCGGACTCCTCCAGGGTGGCCTGCGCAGCACGCGCCTCCATCTGCGCACGCTCTTCCGCGGCCCGCAGCCGCCGGTTGACCGCATTTGCAAGGCGCTCGGCGGCGAGCGCGAGGTCGCCTTCAAGCCGGCCGAGCTCCACGCGGACGGCGCCGAGCTGGCGCGCGAGTTCCGTGCGCTCGGCCTCAGCGGTGGCGCGCGTCGCGGCGCCGTGCCCGCGCGCGATCTCGCGGGCGCCGAGATCCTGCCGCATCGCGGGAAGCAGCGCGCCGAGTTCGGCGAACCGCGCTTCCATGCCGGCGGCATCCGCGGCAAGACGATCGAGGTGCCGGCGCGCGAGCGTGAGCTGTACCGCAAACTTCTCTTCGGTGAGCTTCGAGTGGCGCTCCGCCTTGCCGCGCTGGCGCGCGAGGCTCCTGATCTGCGACTGCACCTCGGCAATCAGGTCTTCGACGCGCTGGAGGTCGAGCGCGGTCTCTTCCAGCCGCCGCTCCGTGCTGTGCTTCCGGTTGCGGTAAAGGCCGATCCCGGCCGCTTCCTCAAACAATGAACGCCGTTCCTCGGCGCGATCAGAAAGCAGGAGCTCGATCATCTTTGCTTCGATGACGACGCCGGCGTCGCTCCCAAGCCCGGTTCCGCGAAGGAGGTCCTGAATATCGCGGAGGCGGACCGGCGCGCCGTTGAGCAGGTAGTCGCTCTGTCCGGACCGCGAAAGCCGGCGGGTGATCACCACCTCACGATACGCGATCGG
>JBDTQV010000101.1:0-7583 GCA_039932015.1 Gemmatimonadota bacterium
GCGCGGTACCGTGCGAGATGTCGCGCATCCATCAGGATCTGGAACCTGAGCCCCAGTGCGCGGGTAGTCAGGTATGCCAGGAAGCCATCCCACCAGTTGGAATGATTTGCAACGAAGATCGTGCGCACACTGCCATCCACCGGCCCCGCCTCATCCACCGGCGCTGCCTCGCGCGCCCAGTGCACCGCGGCGAAGTACCGGCGTGCCTGTCCGCGCAGGTAGCGCTCGAACGCCCATGCCGCCGCGGCTGTGGGCGGCCGCGGGTACGGGAGCCGATCGGCGGCAGGCACGCTCAGATTGACTCCGGTGAAAGGCGGAACACCGGTATGGGCCGCTCCGCGAGCACCGCGCGTCCGAGGATCACCAGCTTTCGCGGCGTCGAGACGTATGCGCGCGTCCGGAACACGTCATAGCGAAGGCGTTCGATGCCGTCGAGAATCCCGGCATAGGTGCGCTGCAGCAGGCGGACGGTGAGCCGCGAGCCGTCGGTGGGAAAGAGACTCACCACCACATCCGCGTCGTCGAAATAGCGGCGCGCGCGCGCCACCTGGAATCGCATCAGTGCCGTGAACTCCGGCGTCACCCGTCGTTCGGCGAGCATTTCCGCCGTGACGCCAAAGCGGGCGAGCTCGTCGGCGGGAAGATAGCAGCGGCCGGCTTCGAGGTCCTCGCCAATGTCCCGCAACACGTTCGTGAGCTGCATCGCGACGCCGAGTCCGATGCCCGGATCCCGGAAGCGATGCGGCTCCGCACCGAGGATCGGTCCGAGCATGAGCCCGACGCCGCCGGCGACGAGCCGACAGTAACCGTGCAGCGCGGCAAAATCCGGAACGGCGACCGGATCGAGATCGGCGGCCACGCCGTCGAGCAATTCGAGCAGCGGCAACAGCGGCACGTCGTAGCGGCGGAGCGTATCGGCCAGCGCGAGCCAGCGTTCGCAGGGCGGCTCGGCTCCGCCGTGAATCGCGGTCACCAGTGCGCGCAACTCGGCCAAGTCCTGACGCACGAGTGCCGGTGCGCGGTCGCCGCAGAGGTCCACCAGGTTGTCGGCGTGGCGGCAGTAATCATAGAGCGCAAACACTCCGCGGCGCTTTACCCGCGGAAGAAACCGGCTCGCGAAGTAGAAGCTCCGCGCCCACTCGGCCGTCACCCGCTCGGCTGCCAGGTAACTCAGTTCGAGTGCGGCGCTCATCGTACCACCCCCTGCTCCGCCACGATGCGCTCGGTCACGCAGCGCGACGAGATCATCGCCATCGGAATGCCGCAGCCGGGATGCGTGCTCTGTCCCACGAAGAACAGATTCGCGTATTTCGCGTGGCGGTTGTGCGGCCGGAAGTAGCCGACCTGATCGAGCCCGTGCGCCAGGCCGAACGCTTCCGAGCGCGTGGCCGAGAAGTCGTTCGCGAAATCGTCGGGCGTGAATATGCGTTTCGTGACGATGTGCATCCTGAGATCCGTGAGCCCAAAGCGTTCGAGCCGCGCGAGCATCGTCGCCTCGAGCTTCGGCCCTTCGACGGCCCAGTCGATCGGCCGGCGCGGATCCTGGCTCGGTACCGGCACGAGGACATAGATATTCTCGGAGCCTTCCGGTGCGAGGCTCGGGTCGGTCTTGTTGGGATTGCAGACGTAGTACGCCGGATCCGCCGGCACCTGCATCTCGTCGAAGATCGCGTTGCAGCAGCGCTCGAGATCGTTCGGCACGACGAGATTGTGATGGGGCAGGTCTGGATAGGTGCGGTCGACGCCCAGATACATGAGAAATGCGGAGCAGCTGTAGGCGAACTTGTCGGCGCGCGGAAGCCGCTCGCCGAGCAGCGTTTCGTACGCGTACGGCAGATCGGCGTTTACCAGCACGACATCCGCACTCCGGCGGGATCCATCGTCGAGCACAACACCGCTGACCTGCGTGCCGGTGCGTTCCAGTGACGCGACATTCGTTTCGTACTCGAACTTCACGCCCATCTCCTGGGCCAGCCGCGCAATCGCGCGCGGCATCGCGTGCATGCCCCCCATGGGGAACCAGAGCCCGCCCGCAACTTCGGTGAACGGCAGCAAGCTGTAGATCGCCATCGAGCGAAACGGCGAGAGACCAAGATAGAGCGACTGAAAACTGAACGCGTTCCGAAGCCGCTCGTCCTTGAAGTAGCGCGAGACGAGCCGCCTGAGCCGGCCGAGCGCGCCGCTCTGCGCCAGCACGCTCGCATCGCCGAACTTGAAGAACTCGCGGCGCAGATGGACGTTGCGGTCGACGAACGCGAGTCCGGTCTTGTACAGCTTCGACGTGTCGGCCAGGAAGCGCAGAAAGCGCGGACCGACACCCGGCTCGATCTTTTCCACGCCCTCGAGCATCGCGTTGAGACGGCTGGTGACGTCGAGCGTCGAGCCGTCGGCATAGTAGACCCGGTAGTTCGGGTCGAGCTGCACCAGTTCGAGATAGTCCTCGAGGCGGCACCCCGCATCCGTGAACAGCGCGCGCAGATAATCCACCATCAGCAGCAGCGTCGGGCCGGTATCAAACCGGAAGCCGTGCGACTCCCAGTAGCCGCAGCGGCCACCGGGTGTCGCATGGCGTTCGAGCACCGTCACCTCGTACCCGCGCGCGCGGAGCCGCACCGCGGCCGAGAGGCCGCCGAGTCCGGCGCCAACGATGAGTACGTGACGGGACCCGGGGATGCCCTCGCTGGAGCGGACAGGATCGCGCGCCGGAGGTGCTACGAGGGAACTGGAACGGGAAGCCATAGGACCTGTGCCTTGTGCTGGAAGCCTCGCCGCGGTCACGCCGCGGAGAACGCCTCCAGGCCGATGCGATAACCGAAGGCGCGCAACAAGCGGGCGTGCGGCTCCGCCCCGGAGCCGCCGATCGCCGGAATGACGCCGGGAGGAAGTTTGCCGGGCAGCGCGGAGAGGTGCCCCATCGCGCTCTCGACGACCGAATGGTGACTCGCGCTCAGCGCGAGCACGCGCGGTCTCAGCCGCCAGCTCGCCTCGAGCGCATCCTGCACTGGAAGGTCGGCGCCGAGATAGTGCAGCCGCCAGCCGCGCTGCTGCAGGTCGGCGAGCGTGACGAGGATCCCCCACTCATGGCGCTCACCCGGCAGGCAGGCAGCCACGGCGAGCGGACCATTGGTGCGGTTCCGGCGGAGCGCGTTCTTGAGCTCCTGAATAATGACTTCGCTGGCGAGATGCTCGCCGGCCACCGGCAGCTTGCCGAGTGCCCACAGGTCGCCCACCACCTGGCCCAACGGCAGCACGACCTCGTGCGCAAACGCGTACAGTCCGCGCTCCGCCAGCTGTTCGGTCACGAGTGCCTCGAGCCGTTCGCGGTCGAGTGCCTTGATGGCGTCGAGCATCGCGCCGTTCGGCGTATCGGCCACGCCGCGACCCTCGGCCCGTGCGATCACCTCTTCGACCGGCCGCTTCACCAGGTCGCCGATGCGCTCACCATCGGCGATCAGCCGCGCATACGACCGGAGCAGCGCCACCTGCTCGGCGGTGTAGCTGCGGTAACCGTTGGGCTGGCGAATCGGACGGACTACCGCGTACCGGCGCTCCCAGGCGCGCAGCCGGGCAGGCTCGAGCCCGGTCAACTGCGCCACCTCATGGATCTCATAGGTACGGTCACGGTCGGTCATCCCGAGCACACGATACGGGTCAGGTCCGTGTGTGTCAAAGGATTGAGGGGGCAACGTTCGACGCATTGGGCGTGATACCCCGCTTGGCTGACGGAGTTCGTGCCCGTTCCGGCGGGTCCCGGGCGACGGTTTCCGATTACCTTAAGGCTCCACGCCCGCGCACCACGACCACGTACGGAAGGAGCTCCATCCGTGACCGCCAGTCCCCTGACCGCCCCTGCCGGAGCCGCCGTCATCGACGACGGCGCACTCGCCTGGCGCAGCATCAATACGATTCGCGCGCTCGCGATGGACGCGGTACAGGCGGCCGATTCCGGGCACCCGGGCACGCCAATGGCGCTGGCGCCGGTCGCGTACGTACTGTGGCACCATTTCCTCCGTTACAATCCGCGCAATCCGCATTGGGACGATCGCGACCGCTTCGTCCTCTCGTGCGGCCACGCGTCGATGCTCCTCTACTCGCTGCTCCATCTCACCGGTTACGATCTCTCGCTCGACGACATCCGCCATTTCCGCCAGTGGGGCTCGAAGACACCGGGACACCCCGAGCGCACGCACACGCCGGGCGTCGAGGTGACGACCGGGCCACTCGGCCAGGGCGTCGGCAATGCCGTTGGCATGGCGATCGCCGAGCGGTTCCTGGCCGCGCGGTTCAACCGGCCGGGCTACGAGGTCGTGAATCACCTGACGTGGGCGTTTGCCAGCGACGGTGACATGATGGAAGGCGTCGCGAGCGAGGCGGCGTCGCTCGCCGGACATCTCAGGCTGGGCAAGCTCTGCGTCGTGTACGACGACAATCACATCACGATCGACGGCAGCACCGCGCTCTCGTTTACTGAAGACGTGGGCAAGCGGTTCGAGGCGTACGAGTGGCATGTGCAGCACGTCGCGAGCGGCAACGATCTCGATGCGATCGCTGCGGCACTCGAAGCGGCGCGCGCGGAGACGTCGCGGCCTTCGTTGATCGTGCTGCGGACCGTGATTGGCGATCCCGCCCCCAATAAAAAGGGCACGCCCGAGGCCCACGGTGCGCCACTCGGCGCCGACGAGGTGCGCCGTACCAAGGGCATCCTTGGCTGGCCTGAGGAGCCGGCGTTCCTCGTGCCTGATGACGCGCTCGCGCGCTGGCGCGAGGCGGTCCCGAAGGGTGAGGCGCTCGAGCGCGAGTGGAACGAACTCTTCGCGGCCTATGCCAAGGACCACCCGGACGAGGCCGTTGAGTATCGCCGGTTCATGGCGGGCGAGCTGTCCGGGGGCTGGGACAGCGGGTTGCCGGCGTTCACGCCCGAGGCGGGTCCGCTCGCGACACGCCAGGCATCCGGCAAGGCACTCGATGCGCTGGCAAAGGCAATTTCCAACCTGATCGGCGGCAGCGCCGACCTGGGCGGCAGCACTGGCGTCACGCTCAAGGTGGGGGGCGAGTTCGAGGCGGAGTCCTCCGGCCGCGTCTTCCACTGGGGCGTGCGCGAGCATGGCATGGGTGCGACCATGAACGGCATCGCCGCGCACGGCGGGCTCCGGCCGTTCGGCAGCACGTTCTTCGTCTTCAGCGACTACATGAAGCCGGCAATCCGTCTCGCCGCCATCATGAAGCTGCCGATCATTTACATCTGCACCCACGACTCGATCGGACTCGGCGAGGATGGACCGACGCACCAGCCGATCGAGCACCTCGCCATGCTCCGCGCGATTCCCGGCCTCGCCATCTTCCGCCCGGCCGACGCGACCGAAACCGTCGAAGCGTGGCGCGCCACGATCGAACGCACCGACTGTCCGACCATGCTCGTGCTCACGCGGCAGAAGCTCCCCACCTTCGATCACACGAAGCTGCGCGCCGTGGACGGGGTCCGGCGCGGGGCGTACATTCTCAGCGAACCGGACGGCGGCCCCCAAGTGATCCTTATCGGCACCGGCTCCGAGGTCGGGGTCGCACTCGAGGCCGCGGACAAGCTTGCCGCGGACGGCATCCGCGCGCGCGTCGTGTCGATGCCGTCGTGGGACCTCTTCAAGTCACAGACGCAGGCATATCGTGACGAGGTGCTGCCGCCGGCCGTCCGCGCGCGCGTCTCGATTGAGGCCGCAGCGACGCTCGGCTGGTCACAGTGGGTGGGCGACGGCGGCATCGCGATGGGCCTCGATCACTTCGGCGCCTCGGCACCGGCCGAGCGCCTCTATAAGGAATACGGCCTCACCGCGGACGACATGGCGAACGCGGCGCGCCGCCTCCTGAAACGGAAATCCTCATGACCAATCCATTGATCCGCCTGTCTGAGCTGGGCCAGAGCCCCTGGTACGACAACATCACGCGCGAGCTCGTCACGTCCGGCCGCCTGGCCGAGCTGATCGCGAAGCAGGGCCTGCGCGGGATGACGTCGAATCCGACGATCTTCGAAAAGGCGGTCGCGGGCACCGATGTCTACGATGACACGATCCGCCGCATGACGGACGATGGCCGTGACGCGAGTGCCATCTTCGAAGCCATCGCGGTAGCCGACGTGCAGAGCGCGTGCGATGTGTTCCGGCCGGTGTACGACGCGAGCGGCGGCGTCGACGGCGTGGTATCGATCGAAGTCTCGCCGACACTCACCGATGCCAGGGCGACCATCGCGGAAGCCGAGCGGCTCTGGGAATCAGTGAGCCGGCCAAACGTGATGATCAAGATTCCCGGCACGGCGGCGGGCATTCCCGCGATTCGGCATTGTCTCGCAGCGGGCATCAATATCAACATCACATTGCTCTTCTCGGTCGAGCGTTACGCCGAAGTAATCGAGGCGTTTCTCTCCGCGCTCGAGGAGCGGGTGCAGCGCGGCGAGGCAATCGACCGCATCGCGTCCGTCGCCAGCTTCTTCGTGAGCCGGGTGGATACGAAGGTCGATCCGATGTTGGACAAGATGGGAGATCCGCACGGCGTGCGTGGCAAGGCGGCGATCGCGAATGCGGCGATGGCGTACAAGCTGTTCGAGGAAACGATCGCGTCGCAACGCTGGCAGCGGCTGGCCGAAAAGGGTGCCAGGCCGCAGCGGCCACTCTGGGCCTCGACCAGCACGAAGGATCCAAAGTTTCCCGACATCTACTATGTGGAGGCGCTCATCGCACCGCATACGGTCAATACGCTGCCGCCGGATACGTTCGAGGCCTACGGCGATCACGGAAAGCCCGAGGTGCGTATCCGCCAGGCGATCGCCGAGGCACCCGCGCAGCTCAAGGGCCTCGCCGATTCCGGCATCGACCTGACGCAGGTAACGGCCGAGCTCGAGACCGAGGGCGTGAAGAAGTTCAGCGCGTCCTTTGCGTCGCTGCTGTCGGGTGTCGAGGCCAAGGCCGGCGAGCTGGCAGGCTCCCGCTGATGTGGCGTACACTGCGCGGCATCTCGCTGACGTGGTGGATCGTCATCGCCACGATCCTGGGCGCGATCGTCGGCTGGTTCGATCATGACGTCTGGCTCAGTGCAAATGTCGGGGAGGCGCTGAAGCCGCTGTCGAACATCTTCCTGCGCATGATCAAGTCGATCGTGGTGCCGCTCGTGTTCGGCGCGCTGGTGATCGGCATTGCCGGACACGGCGACGATCTCAAGCGGGTGGGGCGGCTGGCGCTCAAGTCGCTGTTCTATTTCGAGATCATCACGACCATCGCGCTGTTCATCGGGCTCGGCGCAGTGAACCTGATCCGTCCGGGTGCGGGCGTCACCCTCGCGGCACCGGCTGCGGAGGCGCAGCAGTTCGCGAGCACCCCGACAACGCTCGGCGGTGTGCTCGAGCATACGGTACCCCAAAGCTTCTTCGAAGCGGCGTCGAAGAACGAAGTGCTGCAGATCGTCTTCTTTTCCGTGCTGTTCGGTGCCGCGCTGACGCAGGTGAAGGGGCGGCCCAAGGAGTCGATGATCGGCTTCTGCGAGGGACTGGCGGAAGTGATGTTCAAATTCACCGGCATCGTGATGAAGTTCGCGCCGAT
>JBDTQV010000102.1:0-7567 GCA_039932015.1 Gemmatimonadota bacterium
CATCCGGCTGCTCGGACAGCAACGGGCCGGGTGATCCGAGCCTCTGGGACGCCGAGATCCCGACCATTCCTCTCGACGCCACCCGGGCGCCGGCGTTGCTTCCGTGCACCGTTCGGCCTGAGCAGGTGGACACGTTTACGGTGGATTCGCGCGGCGGCTCTTTTCGCGTCGACTACGCGCGAGTGACCATTCCGGCCTGGGCGGTCGCGACCGGCATGTCGCGCACCTTCCAGATGCGGACGCCGAGTGCGTCGATCAACTCGGTCGTCTTCAGCCCGATCGATAAACGCGGTGCGATGACGTTCGGCGTTCCAGTGAAGATCGAGCTGGACTACAAGAATTGCGGCGGCGCCCATGGCGGCAAGCGCGGCATCGTCAATACCACCGATGCGGACGGCGCCGCCGGCGTGCCGCAGGTACTCGCGAAGGTGCCGAGTGCCGACGACTCGCTGATCGCGTCCGTCTCGGGCGGCTCGACTCATTTCTCGCGCTACGCCATCAGCTACTAGTCACATGACGCCTCTCTCCGCTCAGGATCCCGCCGTGCCCTGCGCCGACTTGCAATCGGCGGAGGTGCTGGTCGCGGCCGGGCGCGAATTCGACCGCATCGGCGACCTGGCCGCAGCGGCAGATCATTACGCGGCGGCGATGGAAGCGGCCGGCCCGGACGACCCTGCCTCGCGCAGCGAGGCGATGCGACGGCTCGGGGTGATTCACCACATCCGCGCCGAGCCGGTGGCGGCGTCGGAGTTGTGCCGTCGTGCGCTCGCGGTTGCCACGGACGCGCGCCTCGACCTGCCCGCGGCGGAAGCGCTCAACGCGCTGGGCGGGTTTGCCTTCGAGGCGGGAGCGTTGGACGAAGCGGTGCGCTGCTTCGGGAGCGCGCTGGCCTGCGCGGCCGATCATCCCGTACTGATGGCCATGGCGGAGCAGAATCTGGGAATCGTGCAGAGCATTCGCGGCAACTGGGCCACCGCGGCGACACACTTCACCCGAGCCGCGCTCTCGGCCGAGGCGCGCGGCGACCTCCGCGGGGTCGCGTTTGCATACCACAATCTCGGGCTCATGTCGGTCGAGCAGTGCCGTTGGGACGAGGCGGCGCAGCATTTTCGCCGGGCCATGGACACCGCCCTGATCCTGGTGGATACGCATCTCGAAGGTCTTTGCCTGTTGAACCAGGCCCAACTCCACGTCGCACATGAACGCTGGGATGACGCGCGCCAAAACGCCGAGCGCGCGCTGCGCATCTTCGAACGTCTGGATGCGCGACGCGACCGCGCCGATGCGACTCGCGTGCTCGGCATCGTATTCCGCGAGACCAGCCGTCCCGCGCTCGCCGAATCGCGATTGCATTCGGCCATCGAGATGGCCGCGGCGGCCGCGTGTCCGCTCGCCGAAGCGAGGGCACGGCGCGAGCTCGCCGCGCTCCACTGGCAGGGCGATCGGCGCACGGAGGCGGTCACGGAACTCGCGCTGGCCGCGGAGCTTTTCGCGCGAGTGGGCGCGGTCAACGATGCGCGCCGGGCCATGGTCAGACTGCAGGAGCTTCAGGCCGCCTGACAGGGTGCGGACAGTTGCGCCGCCCGCTATACTGAGAGCCGTGCCGGCCTCCTTTCAGGATCGCATCCGCCCCAGTGAGTGAACTTCGCGAAGAGCTCCAGCGCGCGCTGGACTCGCGCTACGCGCTCGAGCGCGAGCTTGGCCGCGGCGGGATGGGCGCGGTCTTCCTCGCGCGCGACCTCACACTCGACCGGCCGGTCGCCATCAAGGTGCTGCCGCCGGAGCTCGCTGTCCGCGCCGAGTTGCGTGAGCGCTTTCTTCGCGAAACGCGAACGGCCGCGTCGTTCTCCCATCCCAACATCGTGCCGGTACACGCGGTCGAGGAGCACGAGGCGATTCTCTGCTTCGTGATGGGGTACGTCGAAGGGGAGACGCTGGCGCAGCGCATCCGCCGCGCCGGCCCGCTGCCGGCCGCGGAGCTGGTGCGGCTGCTGCAGGAGGTCGCGTGGGCGCTCTCGTATGCCCACGGGCGTGGCACCGTCCATCGCGACGTCAAGCCCGACAACATCCTGATCGATCGCGGTACCGGCCGCGCGATGGTGACCGATTTCGGTATCGCGCGGTCGTCGGAAGGCGCGGCGGCGGGACTGACCCGCGTCGGGGAAGTCGTGGGCACGCCTCAGTTCATGAGTCCCGAGCAGGCATCGGGTGACACCATCGACGGCCGCAGCGATCTCTACTCGCTGGGCGTTGTGGCGTTCTGTGCCGCAACCGGACGCGTGCCGTTCGATGCGGAGAGCACCCCGGCGATTCTTGCGATGCAGATCACGCGGACGCCGCCGTCGATCGCGACCGAGCGCCCCGATCTGCCGGCGTCACTCGCCGCCGCGATCGACCGCCTGCTCGCCAAGAGTCCGAATGACCGCTTCCCCAATGGCGAAGCGCTCGTCGAGGCGCTCGATGCCGCGCGCGTATCCCGGCCGGAAATCGCACCGGCAATACGGCTTTTTCAGGCGAAGGCCAATCAGTTCTTCAAGAACGCGCTGATGTTCGCACTGGCCGGGCCATTCATCGTTGCCGGTGCGCAGTACGACGGGGATCGAGCGGTGTTGCGCGCAATCGTCGCGGTGGTGGTGGTAGCGCTGCTGCTGCAAATCGTCGTCGGCATGCGGCAGCTGGCGCGCCAGGGGTTTCGGCACGAGAACCTCCGGGCCGGGCTGGCGGCGATCGCAACCGAAGGCGCCGAAGCACGCGCGCAACTGCGCGCCGCGCCCAACGCGCGTGCGCTCGCCTGGCGGCGTCGTGTCGTGCTGGCGCTGATTGCGGGCAGCGGCATGGCAATCGCGCACTACGCACGTTCCCGGCGCATCGAAATCAGCCCGGGAATGTACCACAGCACTCCCGCCACCAGCCGACTGGCCATTGTGGGAATAGGCCTGCTGGTGCTGGCGCTGGTCTTCGCAATTGCCGGCAGCGGTGCGGCCGGAGGGTTGAACCGTCTGCTCGGCATGCTCTGGTCCGGGCCCATCGGCCGTTTCCTGTTTGCGCTGGCGGCCCGCGGCGCGGCGCCGGCGGGCCTGGCCGGTCGCGGTGCGTCACGCACGGGCACGCTCGCGGGCGGACGCGGTCCGCTCGATGTACTGATCTCGCTGCCAAGGCCCGCGCGGCGTGAGTTGTCGAAGGTGGAGGCGGCGCTGCGTGCACTCGAATCAGAAGCAGCGGCGCTCGCGGCGCGTGAAGCACAGCTCTCTGCCACACTCGCCGAGGCCACTGCGCAGCCTTCCGGGATCCACGCCGCGGCTGCACAGCAGGCACTGGTGGCCGAGCTGGGCGGCGCGAGAAGCGCGGCGAGTGAGCGCCGTGAAGCGATCACCGCCGCGCTCGAACGGATGCGACTGCACCTGCTGCGCCTCAAAAGCGACCTGTGCACGCCCGCGGACGTCGAACGGGAGCTCGAAGTGGCGCGCGGCTCGCTCCCTTCGGGCGTCGCCCACGGTCGACCTGCACCGGTTTGACAGGCAGCGCTCCGAAGCACCCGTTGGTGGGTCCACTCACACCCGCCGCGGCCATGCCCCACACGCCCGGATAGCAGAGGTGGATTCCATGTCGCGTGCCCGCTGGTGCAGGACAGTCTCGCTCGCCGCTGTCGGCGGAGTTCCCACGGACCTCAAGGCGGCCGCGTGAACGGACTGCTCGTGCCGCTGACCCGCCGCCGCGCCGGTGAAACCATGCGTCGCGATGCGTGGTGGGTCCAGCCGCTGGTCGTGTTCGTGATCCTGTCGTCATTTCTCGTGTACGCGACGTGGGCGGCATTTCAGAACGCCCACTACGAGTTCGGCCCGTACCTGTCGCCGTTCTATTCGCCACTGCTGCTCGGCGACTCGCCGAACGCCCTCTTCGGGCCCAGGCCCGGCTGGTGGCCCGGCCGGCTGCCGTTTTCCCCCGCGCTGATCATCCTGCCGTTTCCGGCGCTGTTCCGCTTCACCTGCTACTACTATCGCGGTGCGTACTACAAGGCGTTCTGGGCCGATCCGGTCGCGTGCACCGTCGGCGAGCCGCGCAAGAAGTACCTTGGCGAACGCTATCTGCCGCTGATCCTGCAGAACGTGCACCGGTATTTCATGTATATCGCCGTCATCTTTCTATTCATCCTGGCCTCCGACGTCTGGCACGCGTTCCATTTCACCGATGCCGCGGGTGCGATGCACTACGGCGTCGGCGTGGGCACGCTGGTGCTGACGCTCAACGTATTCCTCCTGGGCTCCTATACGCTCGGCTGTCACTCGATGCGCCACGTGCTCGGCGGATATCTGGACCGACTCGCCGGGCGACCGCTCCGGAAGGCCGCATACGACTGCGCGAGCTGCCTCAGTCGCTGGCACATGCGATGGGCGTGGATGAGTCTGTTCGGCGTCGCCTTTGCCGATCTCTACGTTCGCATGTGCTCGATGGGAATCTGGCACGACTGGCGGATTCTCTGAGCGGCCGCACACTCTCCGATCATCCCTTCGAGGACGCCTCGATGCTGTTTCCGGTCCATGACTGAATACGAGACGCACGACCACGATGTCCTCGTGATTGGTGCCGGCGGGGCCGGTCTCCGCGCGGCGATCGAAGCGGCGGCGAGCGGTGTGAGTGTTGGAGTCGTCTGCAAGTCGCTGCTCGGCAAGGCACACACCGTGATGGCCGAGGGCGGCGTGGCCGCGGCGCTGGGCAACGTCGACGACCGGGACAACTGGCGCGTGCACTTCGCCGACACGATGCGCGGCGGGCAGTACGTCAATAACTGGCGCATGGCGGAGCTGCATGCGCGCGAGGCGCCGGACCGCGTGCGCGAGCTCGAAGCGTGGGGTGCGGTGTTCGACCGCACGCCGGACGGCCGCATCCTCCAACGCAACTTCGGCGGCCACAAGTATCCGCGCCTCGCGCACGTGGGCGATCGCACCGGCCTCGAAATGATCCGGACGCTGCAGGACCATGCGGTGCACCAGTCAATCGACGTGCACATGGAGATCACGATCGTCACGCTGTTGAAGGACGGCAATCGTGTGGTGGGCGCGTTTGGCTACGATCGTGAGCGTGGACGGTTCAGGGTGTTCCGCGCGAAGGCCGTGATCCTCGCGACCGGCGGCGTGGGCCGTGCGTTCAGTATTTCCAGCAACAGCTGGGAGTACACCGGCGACGGGCACGCACTCGCGTATGAAGCGGGTGCGGACCTGATGGACATGGAGTTCGTGCAGTTTCATCCGACCGGCATGGTCTGGCCGCCGAGCGTGCGCGGCATTCTCGTGACCGAAGGCGTTCGCGGCGAGGGTGGCGTGCTCCTCAACAGCGAAGGCCGTCGCTTCATGTTCGACGACATCCCGGCCAACTACAAGGCGCAGACCGCCGACACGCCCGAGGAAGGCTGGCGCTACACCCAGGGCGACAAGACCGCGCGCCGGCCGCCGGAGCTGCTCACGCGCGATCACGTGGCCCGCTCCATCATGCGCGAAGTGCGCGAAGGCCGCGGCAGCCCGCATGGCGGCGTCTTTCTCGACATCGCGTGGATCAAGGAGAAGCTGCCCCACGGCGCCGACGTGATCCGGAAGAAACTCCCCAGCATGTATCATCAGTTCAAGCAGCTCGCCGACATCGACATCACCGCGACCGCGATGGAGGTGGGGCCGACCACGCATTACATGATGGGCGGCGTGCGCGTGGACGGCGACACCCAGATGTCCACCGTGCCGGGGCTGTTCGCCGCCGGTGAAGTCGCGGCCGGGCTGCATGGGGCCAATCGGCTGGGTGGCAATTCGCTTTCCGATCTGCTCGTGTTCGGCAAACGCGCCGGCCATTACGCGGCGGCGTTCGCGCGCGAGCACGGGGCCGGCTCCCTCGATTCGGCGGAAGTGGATCACTGGGCCAAGGCGGTGCTGGCGCCGTTCGAGCGCAGTGCTTCGGCCGACGGAGCGTACCAGGTGCAGCACGAGTTGCAGGAGCAGATGCAGGATCTCGTCGGCATCGTGCGGCGCGAACCGGAGATGCAGCGGGCGCTCGCGGCGGTGACGGAGCTGCGGACACGCGCAGCGCAGGTGGGCGTGGTCGGCAATCGCGAGTACAATCCGGGCTGGCATACCGCGCTCGATCTTCCCAACCTTCTCACGGTGAGCGAGGCGATTGCGCGCGCCGCGATCGAGCGGAAGGAAAGCCGCGGCGGTCATTTCCGGGAAGACTATCCGGACAAGGATCCGGCGGCGGCAGGGTTCAACATCATTTTGCGGAAGGGTCCCGACAGCCGGATGACCCTCAGACGCGAGCCGATTCGGCCGATGCCGGCGGAGCTCAGGCAGATCATCGAGGAGATGCAATGAGCGCTCCGACAAAGGTGACGTTCAGCGTCTGGCGCGGGGATCGGTCGGGCGGGCAGCTGGTCGACTACACGACCGAGGTCTCGGAGGGCATGGTCGTCCTCGACGCGATTCACCACATTCAGGCGGAGCAGGCCAACGATCTGGCCGTGCGCTGGAACTGCAAGGCCGGCAAGTGCGGCTCCTGCTCGGCCGAGATCAACGGGAAGCCGCGCCTGATGTGCATGACGCGGCTGAACGAGCTCGATCTCACCGAGCCGGTGACGGTCGAGCCGATGCGGACATTCCCTCCGGTGCGCGATCTCGTGACCGACGTGAGCTGGAATTTCCGGGTCAAGAAGGGCATTCGGAAATTCACACCCCGGCCGCCCGACGCGCCGGACGGCACCTGGCGGATGTCGCAGCATGATGTCGACCGGGTGCAGGAGTTCCGGAAGTGCATCGAATGTTTTCTCTGCCAGGACGTCTGCCACGTGCTGCGCGATCATCATCTGCATGATGAGTTCATCGGCCCGCGCTTCCTGGTGCAGACGGCGGCGCTCGAGATGCATCCGCTCGACACGGTGGATCGCGTGCCCGAGCTCCGGCAGGCCCACGGCATCGGCTACTGCAACATCACCAAGTGCTGCACGGCCGTCTGTCCCGAAGGCATCAAGATCACCGATAACGCGATCATTCCGCTCAAGGAGCGCGTCGTCGACGCGTTCTTCGATCCGGTGGGCAAGCTGGTGAAGATTTTCTCGCGGCGACACACGGGGCAGGGAGCGAGCGATGCATGAACTGAAGCGAATTACGGCGGCCGGAATACCCACGGCACTGCAGAAGGCGGAACGGTATCGCCTGCTCAACGAGCCGTCAGCGGCAGAGAGCATCTGCCTCGACGTGCTGGTGGTCGAGCCGGACAACCAGCAGGCGCTCATTCAGCTCGCGCTCGCGCGGGCGGACCAGTTTCAGGGCGATCTCGCCGGCGGCGTGGATCGCGCGCGCGAGCCGCTGTCCCGCGTGCGCGATGATTATCGGCGCACGTATTACCTCGGCATCATCGCCGAGCGCCGCGGCAAGGCGCAGCTCCGCTCTCACGCACCGGGCGGGCACGCGATCGCGTGGGACTGGCTCCGGCGTGCGATGGATTTGTATGAACAGGCCGAGGCCATACGGCCGGACGGAAACGACGAGTCTCTGCTCCGCTGGAACACCTGCGCGAGGATCATGGAGCG
>JBDTQV010000103.1:0-7533 GCA_039932015.1 Gemmatimonadota bacterium
GGTATTCGTTCGACGGCGTCGAGCAGCTCGCACTCGATCTCCAGCACAGGCTCGAGCGGATTCCCCGAGTGAAGAGCGTGGACATCAACGCCGGCAGCTTCTTCCGCCGCGAGCGCGCCTTCACCGTCACGCTGGAGCCCGACCGTGCCGCACTCGCGCGCTACGGGCTGACCGCGGCAGACTTCGCGCAGACGATCGCGCGCGAAGTTCGCGGTCCGGTCGGCCGGCAGTCCATCGAGGTGAACGGCGAGGAGACGGACGTGACGCTCAAATCGGCCGGCGCGCGCGATCGCACTCTCGACCAGCTCCGCGCCGCGCTGGTGCCGAACGCGCTCGGCGCGCCGGTGCGCGTAGGGGACGTGTCGTTCCTGGACGAGCGCGAGGGGCTGAGCTCGATCAGCCGGGAAGATCAGCAGTACGTGCGCATCGTGAGCTACGATTTCCGCGGCCCCCAGAAGCTCGCGGAGCGAACGCACAAGGCGTTCATGAAGTCAATCTCAGTGCCGGCCGGCTACAGCGTGGGCGACGAGGAGTTCGCCTGGCAGGCGGACGAGGACGCGAAAGGCCTCTGGCTGGTCTTCGCGATCGGCGTGACGCTCGTGGTGCTGGCCGTGGCAATGGTGTTCGATTCGGTCTGGGCCGCGGCCGTCGTGTTCGCCAGTCTGCCATTCGCGCTGGCCGGTGTGGTCGCGGCGTTCTGGCTCGCGAAGGCGGCGTTCACGCGCGAGGCAGCGGTGGGGGTGATCCTCGTGGTTGGGCTCGCGGTGCACCAGGCAATCTTGCTGGTGGATGCCGCGCTGCTCAGGCGTCGCGCCGCGCAGCGTGAGGGGCGGGGTCTCCGGCTCACGGCGGCCGACGCGGCGGCCGCAGCCGAAGAACGCGCAGGCATGATCGTGCTGGTGACGCTGACCACGCTGGCGAGTCTCCTGCCGCTGGCGATCGGCACCGAGGTGGACAGTCTGTTCGGAGCGATCGCGCTCGCGACGACCGGCGGGACTATCTTCGGCACGGTGGGGGCGATGTTCGTTGTGCCGGCCATGGTGGTTGGCAGGCGCGGGCTGTGGCCCCGTGCCACGCCCGTGGTGCTCGACCCAACGGAGGCTTGACCCTGCACGCGATGCGACTCGAGGAAATCATGTTGGCAGGAGCGCTGCTGGCCAGTATGGCCGCTATGGCGCAACCGGCCGTCGCCCAGGAGGCGAGCGATTCTACGCTCCGCGCCCTCATCGCCGAAAGGGTCGATGCCGGCCGGAGCGTCGGAATCGTGGCCGGTGTCATGGACCCGGCGGGGCCGCGCGTATTGTCCTATGGCCACGCCGCGCTCGGCGGCGGCGACCGACCGCTCGACGGCAATACCGTGTTCGAAATCGGGTCGGTCACCAAGACATTTACGGCGGTGCTGCTGGCGGAGATGGTGGGACGCGGCGAGGTCGCGCTGGACGATCCCGTCGCCCGCTACCTGCCATCCGAAGTCCGGGTTCCGGCGCGGAACGGGCGAGCGATCACCCTGCTCGATCTGGCCACCCAGAGTTCCGGTCTCCCGCGCCTGCCGTCCAACATGACGCCGAAGGATCCGGCCAACCCGTATGCGGATTACACCGAGGCACAGCTCTACGCCTTTCTGAACGAGTATCAGCTCATTCGCGACCCCGGCGCGGAATACGAGTACTCCAACCTCGGCGTCGGCCTCCTCGGTCTGGCGCTCGCGCGCCGCGCCGATATGAGCTACGAACAGCTCCTCACCGAACGCGTGCTCCGGCCGCTAGGCATGAACGACACGCGGATCACCCTCACCGACGACATGCGACGCCGGTTCGCCACCGGCCACGCCGACGGCAGTGCCGTGGAGAACTGGGATCTGCCGGTGCTCGCGGGCGCCGGCGCGATCCGGTCCACCGCCAACGATCTGCTGAAGTTCGTCGCGGCAAATCTCGCGTCCACCGGCCCGCTGCATGCGGCAATGGTGGCGGCGCAGACCGCCCGCCGGCCAATTCCGGGAGACCAGCAGATCGGCCTCGCATGGCACATCTCGGAGCATGCGGGGACGCGGATCATCTGGCACAACGGCGGCACCGGCGGCTACCACACGTTCGTGGGGTTCGTGCCGGCAGCGCACCGCGGGGTCGTGATCCTGGCCAACAGCGCCGATGACATCGACCGCGTTGGCGTCCATCAGCTCGATTCGACCGTGGCGCCGGAACCGGTCCGGCGCGCGGTCGCGCTGGCGCCCACGGTTCTGCAGCGGTACGTCGGCCGCTATCAGCTCGCGCCCGCCTTCAGCATCGAGGTCACGCGCGAGGGCGACGCGTTGTTCGGGCAAGGCACGGGTCAGGGCCGCTTCAGGCTGTATTCCGCGTCTGAGAAGGAATTTTTCCTGATCGCGGTGCCGGCGGAAGTGAGCTTCACCGTCGATTCGGCGGGTGGGGTGATCGGCATGGTCCTGCACCAGAACGGACGGGATTCGCCGGGCCGGAAGGTGCCTTGAACGGGCGGAGCGCCGGCGTGCAATTGGGACACTGTGACCTGCGTCACATAATTTCCGTGGCCTCCGCTGTATGCTGTCGCCCGACAACCGCTCCAAGCCATTTTTCGCCTTGCGCGCGCCGGGTTCTGCCGCTTCACCCGCGGTCGGCCGGCGTGCGCCGAGTTTCCCGTACCGAGGAATACCGCATGCGTAAGCTCGTGCTCCTGGCCGTACTCGCCGTTGCCGCCGCCGGTTGCGACGGCAGCAAGAAGCAGCTGGACGTCGCCACCGCCGACAACCAGCGTATTTCCGCCGAGAAGGACAGTCTCCTGACGGAGGTCATGGCGAACGCCACGCTGGTCAACGACATCAGTACCGAACTCGCGAAGGCCAAGAGCCTCGGCGCGAATCCGGTCGCAGCGGGAGAGGGCGCCGGATCGCGCGGCGCCTCGGACCGGCAGGTGGTGCTCGGCAAGATCCGCGACGCGATCACGCGCCTGAACGAGAGCGAAGCGCAGCTCGAGCGGAGCAAGACCCGCCTGGCGTCGATGACCAAGAAGGACAGCCGCCTCATCGCGCAGATCAACGCGTACCAGAAGACCATCGGCGAGCTGCGCACCACGATCGAGATGCAGCAGGCCCAGTACACGGCCATCATCGACAGCCAGAAGGTGCAGATCGTCGCGCTCAACGCGACGGTGGATACCGTGAAGCAGTCGCGCACCAAGGTCGAGACCGAGAAGCAGGCGCTGGTCGACACGATGAATACGGTGTACTACGTGGCCGGCACCAAGGACGAGCTGATCAAGAAGGGTGTCGCTGTCCAGGAGGGCTCGAAGTTCCTGGTCTTCGGCGGCCATCACCTCGCGGCGGCGCGCGCGCTGACGCCGGCGCCGTTCACCACCATCAATCGTATGAGCGACAGCATCATTCCGCTGCCGGACACCAGCAAGAAGTACAAGATTGTAACCCGACAGGGGCTTGAGTACGTCGAGGCGCCGACCAAGGATGGCAAGATTCGCGGCAGCCTCCGAATCACATCGCCGGAGCAGTTCTGGGCTCCGTCGAAGTACCTGATTCTCGTGCAGGATTAAGCGCCGCCGGGTTGTTTACACAGATCGTTGTGACGTAACTGGTTACGCAGTCGAATGCCGCCGGGTCTCTGGAAGACCCGGCGGTTTTTCGTTGGCCTGAACGACGCTGCTCGCCGGCGCCCTAAGCTTTTGCCGGGCAATGGTTTGCGGCGAATGGCGAACGTTGCTTCCGGCGCTTTCCTCCATTATAATTCTGCGTTCCCCGGCAGCCCCACCAGGTCACTCGACACCATTCAGCACAGCCGCCCATGACCGCACCGAATTCGCGCGAACGTATTCTGCCCCGGCTCATCGAAGAAGAGATGCAGCAGTCGTTCATCAACTACTCGATGAGCGTCATCGTCTCGCGCGCGCTGCCGGATGTGCGCGACGGGTTGAAGCCGGTGCACCGGCGCATTCTCTACGCGATGAACGAACTCGGTCTCGTGCCGGGCCGCGGGTACAAGAAGTCTGCCACCGTGGTGGGCGACGTGCTCGGCAAGTACCACCCGCACGGCGACAGCTCGGTGTACGATGCCATGGTACGGATGGTTCAGGAGTTCTCGCTCCGCTATCCGCTGGTGGACGGACAGGGCAACTTCGGCTCGGTGGACGGAGACCCGGCGGCGGCGTACCGGTACACGGAAGCGCGCCTCACCCGCGTCTCGGTGGCCATGCTCGAGGATATCGACAAGAACACGGTCGATTTCCAGTCAAATTACGACGACCGGCTCCAGGAGCCGACCGTCCTTCCGTCCAAGATTCCCAACCTGCTCGTCAACGGTTCGAGCGGCATCGCCGTCGGCATGGCGACGAACATCCCGCCCCACAATCTGCGCGAGGTGGCAAAGGCGATTGATCTGCTGGTGGACAATCCGGACGCCACCATCGACGACCTCCGGAAGGTGATCAAGGGCCCCGACTTCCCGACCGGCGGCTACATCTACGGCCGGCAGGGGATCAAGGACGCATACACGACCGGTCGAGGCCGTGTCATCATGCGGGCGCGGGCGCAGATCGAGGAGAAGGAGTCGAGCGGCAAGTCGCAGATCGTGATCACCGAAATTCCCTACCAGGTCAACAAGGAAAACCTGGTCAAGGCGATCTTCGAGCTCGCGAGCGAGAAGAAGATCGAGGGCATCTCGGGCGTCAACGACGAGTCCGACAAGGACGGCATGCGGATCGTGGTGCAGCTCAAGCGCGACGCGATCCCGGCGGTCGTGCTGAACCTGCTGTACAAGCACACCTCGATGCAGTCGACCTTTGGCGTGATCATGCTCGCGCTCGCCAACGGCGCGCCAAAGATCATGAACCTCAAGGAGCTGCTCGAACGGTTCATCGCGCACCGGCACGAGATCATCGTCCGCCGGACCCAGTTCGACCTCGATGCGGCACTCGCGCGCGAGCACATTCTCGAAGGCCTCAAGATCGCCGTCGACAACATCGACGAGGTCATCAAGATCATCCGTGGCTCGGAGGATACGCCCCAGGCGGACGCGCGGCTCCGGAAGCGTTTCGGCCTGAGCGAGAAGCAGACCGACGCGATTCTCAACATGCGTCTCGCGAAGCTCACCGGGCTCGAGATCGAGAAGCTCGAAGCCGAGCTGGCCGAGGTGCGATCGACGATCAAGGAGCTCAAGAGCATCCTGGCGTCGAAGCCGAAGCGCGCCGGCATTCTCAAGGACGAGATGGCGGAGATGGCCGGCAAGTTCGGTGACGAGCGCCGCACCGAGATCATTTCCGACCAGGGCGAGTTCACGGTCGAGGATCTGATCGCCGAAGAGGACATGGTCATTACCATCTCCCATACCGGCTACATCAAGCGCATCGCCGTCTCCGCCTACAAGAAGCAGCGTCGCGGCGGCCGCGGATTGACCGGCACAGATCTCAAGGCGGATGACTGGGTCGAGCATCTCTTCATCGCCAGCACGCACGACTATCTGATGTTCTTCACCAACCGCGGCCAGGTCTACTGGCTCAAGGTGCACGAGATTCCGCAGGCGAGCCGCGCCTCCCGAGGCAAGCCGGTGATCAACTGCATTTCGATCCGGACCAACGAAACGATCGCCGCCCTGGTGCCGGTACGCGAGTTCACGGACGACAAGTGCCTGCTGTTCGCCACCCGGAACGGCACCGTGAAGAAGACGATGCTCTCGCAGTACGGCAACGTGCGTGTGGCCGGCATCAACGCGATCAACATCGACCGCGAGGACGAGCTGATCGACGTGCAGGTCTGCGACAGCAATTGTGACATCATTCTCGCCACGCGTCAGGGAATGAGCATCCGGTTCCATCAGGGCGACGTGCGCGACATGGGCCGGGCCACCACCGGCGTGAAGGGGATCGAACTCGACGAGGGTGACCGGGTGATCGGCATGGTGGTCGCGCGCCGGGATTCCACGCTCCTCTGTGTCAGCGAGAAGGGCTACGGCAAGCGCTCCGAGCTGGCCGAGTATCGGGTACAGCGGCGCGGCGGCAAGGGCATCATCACCTTCAAGGTGACCGACAAGACAGGCCAGTGCGTCGCCCTCAAGGAAGTGATTCCGGACGACGAGCTGATGATGATCACCCGCCACGGCGTCATCATCCGGGTGCCGGTAGACGGGATCCGCGTGATCGGCCGGAACACGCAGGGTGTGAGGGTGATGAACCTCGACGACGGAGATACCCTGGTGGACGTCGCCCGCGTGGTGAAGGAAGACGAGACCGGGCAGGAGGATCTGGCTGGAGGCGAGATGACGCCGACCGCCGTGGTGGAGTAAGTTCCCGGCGTGATCGCGCTCGAGTCGATTCGCCGGGCTGCCGCCGCCCTCGAGGGGGTGGCGGTGCGCACACCGCTGGTTTCGGTACCGGCCGGCACGTTCGACGTGCCGGTCGGCGTCAAATGCGAACAGCTGCAGCCGGTCGGCGCCTTCAAGGTGCGCGGCGCTTTCACCGCGATCAGCCGCCTGCCCGCGGCCGAGCGGGCGCGCGGAATCGTTACGCACTCGAGCGGGAATCACGGACAGGCGGTCGCGTTCGCGGCACGACATTTCGGCGTACGCGCCATCATCGTGATGCCGGCCGATGCCGCCCGCGTGAAGGTCGACGGCGTGCGGCGCCACGGTGGTGAGGTCGCGTTCGTCGACGAGCGCTGGCAGCGGCAATCGCGCTGCGAGGAGCTCGCCCGCGAGCACGGCATGGTCATCGTGCCGCCGTACGAGAACCCGGATGTGATCGCGGGGCAGGGCACCTGTGGTCTCGAGATTCTCGAGCAGTGGCCCGAAGTAGAGACAATCGTGGTTCAGGTGGGCGGCGGCGGGCTCATTGCCGGCATCGCCGCCGCCGTCTCGGCGCTCAAGCCCACTGTCGAGGTGATCGCGGTCGAGCCGGAAGGCGCACCCAAGCTGGCTCGCGCGCTCGAGGCCGGCCACCCGGTCAAACTCGACCATACCGAAAGCATCGCCGATGGGCTCCTGCCGTTCTCGATTGGCACCCTTCCATTCGAGGTGATGCAGAACGTGGTGCGGCGCGCGGTGCAGGTATCCGACCGGGAGATCGGCGACGCCGTCAGGTTCCTGCACGAGCGCATGAAGCTCGACGTAGAGCCGTCCGGCGCCGCCGCGCTCGCGGCACTGCTCGCGGGGCGTATCTCGCCGGCGGGACCGACCGTCGCCGTGCTCAGCGGCGGCAACGTGGACCCCGATGTCTTCCAACGGCTGGTGCACCGATGAGTGTCGCGCCCAGGATTCTCGTCGCCGACGACGATCAGGCCCTTTCCCGCACGCTCTCCTGGATCCTGAAGGAGAACGGGTACGACGTCGTGACGATCCCCGGCGGCGAACACCTGTTCGAGCATCTCTCCTCGGAGCACTTCGACCTGCTGCTCCTCGACATCATGATGCCGAAGGTGGACGGGCTCCAGCTCCTGCAACGGGTGAAGACCGATCCGAAGTACCGGGACCTCCCCGTGCTGATGATCTCGTCGATGCCGCCGGAAGAGGCTACCGTCCGGAG
>JBDTQV010000104.1:0-7512 GCA_039932015.1 Gemmatimonadota bacterium
ATCGCCGTGCTGCGGGCAACGTCCGGCCTGTTCGGCGCCAGCGATTCGGTCACCGCGGCCGACTTCCGTGATTTTTTCACGCCGATCAACCTGCGCGTGCAATATCCCGGCATTCAGGCGATGGGCTACGTCGCGCGCGTGCCGCGCGGTGCGGAGGCTGCTTTCATTCGTTCACAGCGTCGTGCCGGGTTGGACGGCTTCTCCATCACGCCGGACTCGACCGATCGCGAACGCTACGTAATTGCGTTCATCGAGCCTCGCGATCCGCGGAATCACCTCGCGCTCGGTTACGACATGAACACCGAGCCGGTCCGCCGCGCCGCGATGGAACGCGCGCGCGATACCGGGATGCCGGCGGCTTCCGGGTCGGTCAAACTGCGGCAGGAAACCGAGCCGCGGCGCCAGGCCGGATTTCTCATCTATGTTCCGACGTACCGGCGCGGCCTGCCGCTCAATTCCATCGAGGAACGCCGGTCGGCGCACGTCGGATTCGTCTACAGCGCATATCGGGGAGACGATCTGCTGGGAGGCATTCTCGGGCCGCATTCCGAGGGTATCGATTTTCGAGTCTATGACGGGCTCAACCCGAACTCCGCGGCGTTGCTGCACGATTCGCGTCTCGCTTCGGGGGAGGTGGGACCGGCTCCCCGTGCGGACTTCACCGCCGCCACCACTGCCAACGCCGCCGGTCGTATCTGGCTCGTAACGGTTCGGAGCCGGCCCGATTTCCGGTCGGGTGTCGCGTGGGCGCCGCTGGTTTTCGCGCTCGGCGTCATTGCCAGCGTCATCTTCTACATGATTGCGCGCTCGCGCAGCCGCGCTGCGTCCGAGCTGCGCCGCTCCGAATCCCGATTCCGGTCCCTCGTCGAGCAGTCGCTGCTAAGCACGCGCGTGCTCCGTCCGGATGGCACGACGAGCCTGGTCAACGATGCGTGGACACGGCTCTGGGGCGTCGGATTGGAAGCAGTGGTGAACGATTCGATCTTCGCAGACCGGGAACTCGCTGCCGCCGGAGCGCTGATTCCGCTTCGCCGGGCATTCGCGGGAGAGCCGGTCGCGCTCCCCACGTTGATTCACCGTCCCGAGCACGGTGAGCGCGCAGGTGTCGAGAGCTGGGTACGTGCATTCGCCTATCCGGTGAAGGACGAGGCGGGCGACGTGACCGAGGTGGTGCTGGTGCACGAGGACGTGAGCGATCGCCGCCGCGCGAAGGATCGCCTGCGATATCAGCTCGACCTCATGGACGCGATCACCAGCAACGCCGGCGATGCGCTGTTCCAGATGGATCGGCATGGCTGCGTCACCTTCCTCAATCCGGCGGCCGAGCGGCTCGTCGGATGGACGCGCGAGGAGATCCTCGGGCGCCCGCTGCATGCGACTGTGCATTATCTCCGGCCGGACGGGCGCCCGCTCTCGACCGCGGACTGCCCGCTCGGGGTGGTTCTGCGGCGGGGCGAGACGGTACGCAGTCACCAGGACGTGTTCGTGCGCAAGGACGGCACGATGGTTCCGGTGGTCTGCTCCAACGCGCCGATCATTCGCGACGGGAAGGTGACGAGCGCCGTGCTCGTCGTGGTCGATGACACGATCCGGCGGCAGGCGGAAGAAGCGATGGCTCGTCTCGCGGCGATCGTCGAGTCGTCCGACGATGCGATCGTCGCCAAGCGCGTCGACGGCACCATCGTCACCTGGAATGCGGCCGCCGAGCGCATCTTCGGCTACGCTGCGGATGAGGTGATCGGCAAGTCGGTGCTCACGATCGTGCCGCCCGAGCTGCACGACGAGGAACGGGAGCTGCTTGCACGCGTCGCCGGCGGCGAGCGGCTGGCGCAGGTGGAGACCGTTCGCCTCGCCCGTGACGGCCGCACCGTCGACGTTGCGCTCAGCATCTTTCCCGTGCGCACTGATACCGGCGTGACGACCACCGCGACGGTGATGCGCGACATCACCGAGCGGCGCCGAAGCGAGGAAGCGCTCCGGCACACCCAGAAGCTTGAAAGCATCGGCGTGCTCGCTGGCGGCATTGCACACGATTTCAACAATCTGCTCACGGGCATCCTGGGCAACGCGAGCCTTGCGCTTCGCGCGATGCAGCCGGGCGACGTATCCGCCGAGCTGCTTCAGGATGTCATCCGCGCGAGCGAGCGCGCCGCCGATCTGACGAATCAGCTGCTCGCCTACGCAGGAAAGGGGCGCTTCTTCGTCGAGCCGCTGGACCTCTCACAGCTCATCCACGGCATTACGAGCCTGATACGCTCGTCAATTTCGAAGAAGGTGGACCTCCGGGTCGAAGGGGAAGGTGCAATTCCATGGGTCACGGCGGACGCGAGCCAATTGCAGCAGCTAGTGATGAATCTCGTCATCAACGGTGCGGAAGCGGTGGGCGACGAGCCGGGGCAAGTCGCGGTGCGAATCCGTGGGCGCGCGCTCTCGGCCAATGAGGCACGCACGGAATTTCCCGGCTTCGAGGTCTTGGCAGGGAGTTATGTCGAAGTTGTGGTGCGAGACAGCGGCAGCGGGATGGAAGCCGACACGCTCGCTCGCATCTTCGACCCATTCTTTACGACGAAGTTCATGGGGCGCGGCCTTGGACTTGCCGCCGCGCTCGGCATCGTGCGAGGACACCGCGGCGCAATTGCCGTACGGAGCGCGCCGGGGCAGGGCACCACGTTCACCGTCGTCGTTCCGGCGACAGAGACCGCGCCGCCGGAGGGCGCGTCCGCCCCCCCGTCCGACGCGCCGCAGGCGAAGAGCGGCGGTTTGGTACTGGTTGCGGACGACGAGGAGCTGGTCAGGCGGATAGCATACTCTGCGCTCACCAGTGCCGGATTCGAAGTGCTGCTCGCGGCGGATGGTGAGGAAGCGGTGCGCGCTTTCACCGCGCACCGTGAGCGGCTGCGCCTGATGATCGTCGATCTCACGATGCCGCTCCTGAGTGGTTCCGAGGTCGTTGCGCGTGTTCGGCCGCTGCGGCAGGATGTTCCCATCCTTATGTCGAGCGGTTACGGCGAATCAGAGGTGCTCGACCAGCTTACCGGTGCTGGATTGACCTTCCTGCAGAAGCCGTACACCGCGGAAGCGCTGGTTGCGGCCGCCGAGCAGGCATTGCGGGAGGGCGCGCCGTTACGGGAGTAACGGCCGGCACGGCGGACGGGTAGGATATCGAGCGACAAGTCTTTCAGCGGCCGACTAGTCGACGGTCTCCCTGTGGAATCGTGCCTCGCTGCTGTCGATGTACGCGCGGTACCCCTCGGGGTCGATGAATGGTTCAGCCGGATTCGCGGCCGTACCTCGTGCCACGAACTTGCGGTACCGGCCCCACAGTCTCGCATGCGAGCTGACCCAGATGTCTACCGGGAGACTTCGCAGCACGCGAAAGCTGTGCGCGATGTCCGCCGTTTGTTCGGGATAGTGCGAGCCGCCGAGCACGAGGAGGCTGCACGCGCTGACGACGTTCAGAACGCGATCGCCCTCGCGAACGGGAAACGACCACGAGGTGCAGCCGCGCGTGTGTCCGCCCGTGATGTGCGCTGCGAGCGCGATTGCCCCGACACGAACCGTATCGCCGTCCTTCACGCGGTGGTCGACGCGCGCCGGTGGGTAACCGATCACGCCGATGCGAATGAGAATCCGCAACGGCAACAGCATATCGGGATCGTCGCCGCCGGCTGCAATCGCACCGGCGCTGGGCGAGCTGGCCCACACCTCGGCGCCGGACGCCTGCTGCAGTGCCGCGAGCCCGCCCGCGTGGTCGAAGTGCGGTTCCGAGTTGAGCAGCACTTTCACGTCTTTGATATCGAAGCCGAGCTTCGCGATGCTTGCGATGATCATCGGCGCGGTGCCCGGATAGCCGCCGTCGAGCAGCACATGGCCCTCCGGTCCGGTCACCAGGAAGGATGCGACATCGTTCGCGCCGACGTAGTAGAAGTTACCGGCGATGCGGAACGGCTCGGCATATTGCTGCCCGCCTCTATTCGTACTGTCCTTCCACGCCCGCCCAAGGAAGATGAGCGAGATCGCAACGACTACGAGCACGCCAGCGACCAGTCGTCTCCTTGTGAGCCGGGGCGCCATCGTCAGACAAATTTGAAGAGCGGCGGGAAGACGATCACAACGACCGCCGCCCAGGCGGCAAAGACCGGCAAATAATCAGTCTGCCATTTCTCGACCGCCGTGAACGGCCCGCGTCCTCCGAGAAAGCGGCTGTACAGGGCAGCGGACCACGCGAGATTGACGAGCAGGATCACGTTCACACCCAGCGCCGCCACGCGGTTCGGCGTGAAACCGAACTCGGTGATGCGGGCGGCAATGGACCACAGCGCGACGGCGTCTGCCAGCAGCGCACCGACCACCAGCACCACCTGCATGATGTCGAAGGCACCCGCCGGCGATCGGGGGTCACGTGCTGACACGCTGTAGAGCAGCAACGCAAGCACCAGGATCAGCAGTGCGTCGAATGCGATCAGCATGTCACGCTGAATGGCGCCGGCGCGTCCGGTCCAAAGCAGAACGGCCAGAAAGGTGACCAGCACGGCTGTGAACAGCGGCGTGAAGAGGCGCGTCAACACGGGCGCCATGTTTTCTATGACGGTCTGTTTGGCTTCCACCAGCCAGGAGCCGATCAGGACCGCACCGGCGGCACCGCACGGCACCAGCCACGACTCGACGAACGACTGCGGGTTGATCCCGATGGCCTTGAACATCATGAACGTGAAGGCAGTGAGGAGGCCGCCGCCTAGCGCAATCAGCACGTAGTAGATGAACAGCTCGCCCGAGAATCGAATGAAATCCATTCGGCCCGCGACCTGGTGCCAGCGCCCGCCCGCGTACGCAACGCCAATCACGAGCCAGAGTGCGATCGGCAGGTGCAGCATCGTGAGCACCTCTGTGTCGCCCTGTCGCGTGAACGGATAGATGTTCGCGAACAGCGCTGCCGCGACGAAAGCCGGGGCAAGCCATCGAACCGTGCGCCCGGACAGTCGCCGTTTCCAGGCGAAGTAGCCGGTCAGGATTGGCAGAATCAGCAAGCTCAGATTGCGCGGGTAGAAGCCACCGGAGTCGTGCGCGAGTCGCGCGCCGAACAACTCGGGCACCTTGATGGCCAACGCCGCCGCGACAGCGAGACAGAACGCGACGATGGCATCCATCCGGTTCCGCGCCGGCCGGCCTGCGGCATCCGCCGGGACGACCACCAGCTGCTTCCAGAGGCGGTCGGAGTGCTCGCGCGCGAACTCGCGCGACAGGGCGTCGAGTGCGCCCATACGCTTGACGGCGACGAGGAACGCTTCGTCCGACGAGAGCCCCGCGCCGACCAGCCCCGCCACCTGCTCGCGCAGATGATCCTCCAACTCCGCCACGTCCACGGAGTGAATTGCCTGCCGGCGACGGAGATAATTGCGCCACTGATCGATCTGCACCTCGAGCGATGCCGCGTCCCCCTGGTCCGGCATGGTCACGCTCCCTCTGGCAGCGGTGCGGACGAGCCTGGATGGCCGGTCGGATCAGGAAAGGCAATCGCCTGCCAGATGCCGCGGAGCGTGGCGTCCACGGCCTGCCATTGCCTGCGTTCCTCCTCGAGCTGCTCCCGGCCGGCATCCGTGATCCCGTAGTATTTGCGGCGGCGGCCACTTTCCGCGACTTCCCAGCGCGCCGCCACGTGGCCGAGCCGCTCGAGCCGGTGTAGAACCGGGTAGAGCATGCCGTCAGTCCACTCCATGTGACCCCGGGAGATTTCGCGGACGCGTTGGAGGATGGCGTATCCATAGCTGTCCGCGTCCGCCAGGATCGCGAGCACGATCGGGGTCGAGGACGCGGCGATCAGGTCCTTGTTGATCTCCATGGTCTCACGCGCCGCGGCAAGGGAATAGGCAAGGTGACGTGCTCCGCCATACATAGCACCGCTTGGTACTTTACAATACAAAGTCAATTCGCGCAAGATCGCATCTCCCCGCGCGTCCCGGTTTGTGCGTCGCGTACCCACTTGAAGCTGCGGCCGCGAGATTTTAATTTGTCAGCGTCCCACGTTAACCAAGGCCATTCGATGAACACGGTAACCAAAGGAGGTGATCCATTGTCTAGTGAGAGTTGCATCCCGATCTCGAGTTGGGCAAACGATCGCCTGGCCGGAGTCCGGTAGCAGCGCAGGCAAGGGTGCTCCCGGGTAGGCCGGAGCTGGCAGTGTAAGAGCTGGAGCGATTCGTTCGAGCTCGGAATGACAACCGATCGCGCCGCTTGACCCTGAGGTCAGGCGGCGCGGTCCACATTCAGGATATTCCCTCGCCTCTCGCACCGTACTGGCGGCTCAGCCGCACGCCGCGCTACAGCATCCTCTTCGCGCTGCCGCTGCTCGTCCTCTACGAGCTGCTCGCGTTCGCGCTGTCGCATGACGCCATCACCGGCGTCCGGAACGGCGCCGACGTCCTGCTCAAGAGCGTTTTCATCACACTCGGCGGGCGGTGGGGGGTGGTGGTCTTCGGCGTGCTGCTCGTGGGGGGCGGCGCCGTGCTGGTGTGGCGCGACATGCGCGCGAGCGGTGGGCAGCTCCGCGGTCGCGTATTCCTGGGCATGCTGGCGGAGTCGGTGGGCTACGCGCTGTTGATCGGGATGGTGACGGCAACGCTCACCGGGCTCGTGCTGCAGACCATTCCGGCCCTCGCACTCTCACCGATGCAGCGGCTCGGACTGCCGACCCAGCTGATGGTGTCGCTCGGCGCCGGCCTCTACGAAGAACTGCTGTTCCGTGTGCTGCTCGTGTCCGGGCTCGCCGCCGTGGCGCGGCGGGGGTTTGGGTGGAGTGCGGGTGCCGCCGGAGTGTTCGCCACGCTGGTGGGGGCGACGGTCTTCTCCGCATTCCACTACATCGGCCCGTACGGCGACAACTTCACGGCCTCGAGCTTTACGTTCCGGTTGATCGCGGGACTGATCTTCAGCGCGCTCTATCTGCTGCGCGGGTTCGGCATCACCGCCTGGAGTCACGCCCTGTACGACGTTTTCCTGTCGCTCGGCGGGTGATCACTTTCCTTTCGTCTTCAACACATAGAACGAGTCCAAAACCTGGCGGAACACCGCCACTGGCTGCGCGCCGGACATGAGCCCGCCCTCGATGTAAAAGGCGGGCGTGCCGGTGGCGCCCGCGCGCGTGGCACCGCTCGCATCTGCTTCGACGGCCGCGCGCGACGCTGGGTCGCGGAGGCACGCCAGCATCTGCGGGCGCGCCACGCCCACGGAATCCGCGAGCGTCAGCAGGAACGCGCCTGGATCCTTCAGTGGTGCCCAGGTCTCCTGATACTTGTAGAGAAGATCGTGCACTGGCCAGAACTTGCCGGCCTTTGCCGCGCACAGTGCAAATTCAGCGGCCGCCGCCGCGTTGGGATGCAGAGTCGTGAGCGGAAGGTTGATGAAGACCCAGCGCACCTTGCCGGTCGTGACGTACTCGCGCTCGATCGTCGGCCATGTTTCCAGCGCGTGACGACGGCAGTAGGGACATTGAAAGTCCGACATTTCATACACGGT
>JBDTQV010000105.1:0-7485 GCA_039932015.1 Gemmatimonadota bacterium
GACGCACTTCGGCGCATCGGGAAGCTCGATGTACCGGACCCGCCGATCGTGCCCGCACCGTGCGATCTGGGCTATCGCACGAAAATTACGCTGCACCCGTCGCCCGATGGCCGCCGCATCGGTTTGCATCCACTGGACCGTGCGGACGATGTGTTCGACCTGCGGTGGTGTCACATCACCATGCCGGCACTGATGGAGACGTGGAGCGTCGTGTCGCGGAATCGGCGCATGCTGCCGGATCAGCTCGAGCACCTGGTGCTGCGTCTCGATCGTTCGGGCGGGCGCCATGTGCTCGCGCGCGTGCGCGGTACGGCGCAGTGGACCCGGGCGAGCGAGATGGCGCGCGCACTCAACGACGGAGGCGCCGCGGCCACGCTCTGGTGGCAGCCGGAGGGCGGTGCCGCCCGCGCCGTCGCCGGCAGCGACGAAGCATTTCCGGCCACCGTCTTCGAGCAGATCCATCCCGCAATGGGAGACCGTGCACGAACCGCCGCCATCGATGCGCTCGGCGCAGTCCGTGGGCGCCATGTGTGGGATCTCTACGCCGGCATCGGTGACACGACGGAACGGCTCGCCGACCTGGGCGCGAGCGTCGAGAGCGTCGAGTCGGACGCGCGCGCGGTGGCCTACGCCGAGCGCCACGGCGTGCTGGATCGTACGCGAGTGGTTCGTCACACCGCGCGGGTCGAGGACGCATTGGGTGAGCTGCGCGAGCCCGCGTTGGTCGTCACGAACCCCCCGCGCACCGGCATGGACGAGCGTGTCACCGCCGCGCTCGCCGAGCGTGCGCCGGAGCGGATCGTGTACATCTCGTGCGATCCGGCGACGCTCGCCCGAGATATTGCCCGGCTCGGCGGCAGGTACCGCGTCGCGGGCGTGGAAGCATTCGATCTCTTTCCGCAGACCGCACACATCGAGAGCGTCACGACGCTGGAGCGCACATGAAGTACCACGTGACTCTCGATGGACGCGAGATCGTGGTCGAAGTGGACGGTGACCACGTGCTGGTGGACGGAAAGCGTCTCTCGGCGACGCTCACCACCGTGCCCGGCACGCCCATCCGCCAGCTGCTCCTCGATGGCCACTCCTACGCGCTCCCGACCGAGTCGCTGGGCGGCGGCCGCTGGGCCATCACCACTGGCGGCGAGCGTCGCGAGCTCGAAGTGGTGGACGAGCGCACGCGTCACATCCGGAGTCTCACCGGGACAACGGCCCGCAAGGCCGGCACCGGCACACTGAAGGCGCCGATGCCGGGGCTCGTGGTGCGCGTCCAGGTCGAGGCCGGTCAGCAGGTTGCCGCGGGGATGCCGGTGATCGTACTGGAAGCGATGAAGATGGAGAACCAGCTGAAGGCCGCCGCCCCGGGCGTGGTCGCGGCCATCAAGGTCCAGCCCGGACAGGCGGTGGAGAAGGGCCAGGTCCTGGTAGAGTTCACCGACGCCTCGTAGGTCCGCCCCACCCTTGACCGCCCGCCCCCCTGGCCGGTATCTTGTGAGTCTGTCTCGATTTGCCCCATAGTCGGCCAAAAGTCCAGCGCGCAAGGCAGCCTGATCGATGAAAACGTTTTCGCCCACGCCCAATGACATCTCGCACGACTGGCATGTCGTGGATGCCGATGGCGTTCCCCTCGGCCGGCTCGCGAGCGCCGTCGCGCAGCTCATTCGCGGCAAGCACAAGCCGACGTACGCCCCGCACATGGACGGCGGCGACTTCGTCATCGTGATCAATGCCTCGAAAGTGAAGCTCACCGGCCGGAAGCTGGATCAGAAGACGTACTTCAAGCACACCGGCTACATGGGTCACGAGAGTCACACGCCCGCACGCGATCTCCTGGCCAAACATCCGGACCGCGTCATCGAGAAGGCGGTCTTCGGCATGCTGCCCAAGACGTCACTGGCCAAGCAGCACCTCCGCGGCAAGCTCAAGGTCTACGCGGCCGCCGATCATCCGCACGCGGCGCAGCAGCCAAAGCCGTTCACTGTCGTGACCAACTTGAAGGTGACTGCATGAGCGCTCCCGAATTCCGCTGGCAGGCCGTGGGCCGCCGCAAGACGAGCGTCGCCCGTGTCTACATCACGCCGGGGACCGGCAAGTGGGACGTCAACGGGCGCACGCTCGGCGACTATTTCCCGCGCCCTTCGCTGGTGCAGCACATCCAGCAGTCGTTCACGGCCACCGACACCCTCGGTGCATACGACGTGAAGGCGCACGTCGATGGCGGCGGGCAGACCGGCCAGGCCGGCGCGCTTCGTCTCGGCATTGCCCGCGCGCTCGTCGAGGCCGATGGCCTGCACCGCGCCAAGCTCCGCACCGCGGGGCTGCTCACGCGCGATCCGCGCGCCGTCGAGCGCAAGAAGCCCGGCCAGCCGGGTGCCCGTAAGCGCTTCCAGTTCTCCAAGCGCTAGAAAACTCCGGAAGCGCGAATGCGCTTCCGGCATCTCGCACACCGCCGGATCCTGTCCTGGGTGCCCCTTCGTGGGTCGGGCCGGGAGATGAACGCGGTGGACGCGCAACCCCAGACAAGGAAACCAGTACCCGCATGGCACAGCCCCAGATTCAGGACCTCCTCGAAGCCGGCGTCCATTTTGGACACCAGACCCGTCGCTGGAACCCGAAGATGCGTCGTTTCATCTTCGCCGAGCGCTCGGGCATCTACATCATCGACCTTCAGAAGACGCTTCGCCAGATCGGGAAGGCGCAGGAGCTTCTCCGCGGCGTCGTCGCCAAGGGCGAGGGTGTGCTTTTCGTCTGCACCAAGAAGCAGCTGAAGGCCATCGTGCAGACCGAGGCGTCGGAAGCGGGCGCGTTCTATATCACCGAGCGCTGGCTCGGCGGCATGCTGACCAACTTCCAGACCGTCAAGAAACAGATCAAGCGGCTCCGCGATCTCGAGCAGGGCGCGTCTGACGGCGATCACGCAAACTACACCAAGAAGGAGCGGCTGCTCTTCGAGCGCGAGCGCGAGAAGCTGAGCCGGAACCTCGAAGGTGTGAAGATGATGACCCGCCTGCCGGGCGCGCTCTTCGTCGTCGATGCCAAGAAGGAGAAGATTGCCGTCGCCGAAGCCAACAAGCTCGGCATTCCGGTGGTCGCGATCGTCGACACGAATGCAGATCCGGATGTGATCACCGTGCCGATTCCGGGTAACGACGATGCGATCCGCTCAGTCTCGCTCATCACCGGCGCACTCTGCGATGTCATTCGCGAAGCCCGCGCGCAGGTGCCGCTCCGCGAAGGCGCGGAGGAGATGGATGGCGAGACGTACAGCAGCGATTCGAGCGGTGAGTCGGGCGATGACGCCGAGCGCCGCAAGCGCCGTCCGGGCCGTCGCAAGCGCCGTCCGAAGCCGGAAGCGATCGCCGCGCGGCTCAAGACCGAGGGCGAAGGTGCGCCCGAGGCCGGCGCCGCCAGCGGTGCGGCGGAAGCCTAAGCGGGCACGGCTTTCCCGCTGAACTTGCCGCCGCTCCGGGCTGTGCGTGCCGGGAGCGGCGGCTTTAGTATTCACCCCTGAACTGAACCGGGTCTGAGAACATGGCGAGCACGACGTTTTCCTCGAAGGACGTAGCCGAGCTGCGCGCGCGGACCAGCGCGGGCATGATGGACTGCAAGAAGGCGCTGGAAGAGGCCGGTGGCGAGATGGACAAGGCCGTCGACATCCTGCGCAGGAAGGGCATTGCGAAGGCGGAGAAGCGCGCCGGCCGCTCGGCGTCACAGGGCATCGTCGTGGTAGAAATGGCGAGCGACGGCACCGCCGGCGCCATGGTCGAAGTCAATTGCGAGACCGACTTCGTGGCCCGGAACGAGACCTTCCAGCAGTTTGCCCGCGAGCTTGGGCGCCAGCTTGCCGAAAAGGGAACCGACGGGATCGACGCCGGCAACTTTGATGCGCAGCCGTACCGCGCTGATCCGTCGAAGACCGTCGCGGAGCACGTCACCGAGATGGCGGGCAAGACCGGCGAGGCGATCAGCGTCCGCCGCTGGGCGCGCTTCACCGCGAAGAACGGCGTCGTTGGCCACTACCTGCATCACAATGGCAGCAATGGTGTGCTGGTCGAAGTCGACGGTGCCACCGGACCAGATGCGCTGGCACTCGCGCGCGAGATCGCGCTGCACATTTCCTTCGCTGATCCGATCGGCATCAACGCCGCGGACGTCCCGGCCGAGCTGATCGAGCGCGAGCGCAAGGTGGCCGAGGCGCAGGTGGCCGAGGAAGGGAAGCCGGAAGCGATTCGCGGAAAGATCGTCGACGGGAAGATCAGGAAGTTCGTGGCCGAGCGCACGCTGCTGGAGCAGCCGTTTGTGCGCGAGGACAAGACGACGGTGGGTCAGCTCATCAAGAAGGCGGGCGAGGGCATCACGGTGTCGCGCTTCGCGCGGTTCGTCGTCGGGAGCAACTGAGGTGGCGCTCGCCTACACGCGCGCCCTGCTCAAGGTATCGGGCGAGGCGCTCGCAGGCGACAAGGGTTCGGGGCTCGACTATCAGGTGGTCGAGACTCTCGCGGATGAAATCAAGGGCGTGCACGCCCTGGGCGTGCAGCTCTGTCTCGTCGTGGGCGGAGGCAACATCATTCGCGGCGCGACGGCCAGCCGCGAAGGGCTCGATCGCGTCTCCGCTGACTACATGGGCATGCTCGCGACGGTGATCAACGCGCTGGCGCTGCAGGACGTGCTGGAAAAAGCCGGCGTGCAAACCCGCGTCATGACCGCGATCCGGATGGAGTCGCTCGCGGAGCCGTACATCCGGCGGCGCGCCATCCGGCACCTCGAAAAGGGACGGCTCATCATCTTCGCCGGCGGCACCGGCAATCCGTTCTTCTCGACCGACACCGCGAGCGTGCTCCGCGCCCTCGAGGTCGAGGCCGACGTGGTGCTCAAGGCGACCAATGTCGATGGCGTTTACACGGGCGACCCCAAGCAGGACCCGACGGCCACGTTCATTCCCGAGCTGTCGTTCCAGGAAGCGATCGTCCGGAACTACGCGGTGATGGACGCGAACGCGTTCGGACTCTGCAAGGCGAACAACCTGCCCATCATCGTGTTCAACATCAACCAGCCCGGAGCCATTGCGCGTGTGCTCCAGGGCGAACGCGTGGGGACCATCGTCCGATGAGCACCATTCCGGAATTTACCAAGGTCGCGAAGACGTCGATGCAGAAAGCCATCGAGAGCACCAAGCGCGAGCTCAGCGGGATACGGAGTGGCAAGGCCTCGCCCACGCTGCTCGATGTCGTGCGCGTCGAGGCGTACGGCAGCCATGTGCCGATCAACCAGGTGGCGATGGTGGCGGCGCCCGAGGCGCGGCTGCTCGTGGTGACGCCGTTCGACAAGGGCCAGTCGCAGGCCATCGAGAAGGCGATCCGTGACGCCGGGCTCGGTCTCAACCCCTCGTCGCAGGGCAACGTCATCCGGGTCCCGCTGCCGATGCTCTCCGAGGAGCGCCGCCGCGAGCTCGTGAAGATCGTGCACCAGCTCGCCGAGGAAGGGCGCATCGCCGTGCGCCACGCGCGGACCGATTGTCTGTCGAAGATCAAGAAGATCGAGAAGATTTCCGAGGACGACAAGAAGCGGGCGGAAAAGGACATCCAGAAGCTGACCGACGAGCACATCCGGCAGATCGACGGCCTGATCGTCTCCAAGGAAGCGGAAATCATGGAAGTCTGACCGGCATGGCCGGCGACGACCTGCTCGAGCGCGTGCGCGTGCACGGCGGCGTCCCGGCGCACGTCGCGATCATCATGGACGGCAACGGCCGCTGGGCCAGGGCGCGCGCGCTGCCGCGGCCGCTGGGTCACCACGCCGGCATGAAAGCGGTGCGGAACGTCGTCACCGGTTGTCTCGAAGCCGGCGTCGAGGTCCTCACGCTATTCGCGTTCAGCCAGGAGAACTGGCAGCGGCCCGCGCCCGAGATCGAAGCGTTGATGAGCCTTCTCGAGGAATACATCGCGCGCGAATCGGACGAGCTTCGCGAGAAGGGAGTCGCCGTGCGTTTTCTTGGCGATCTCGACCGCCTTGGGTCTGCCGCGCGCACTGCGGTGGAGCGGATAGTCGCGCATACCGCGGCCGGAACTGCGCTCGCCCTCAACATCTGCATCTCGTACAGCTCGCGCGCGGAGATCACGCGCGCCGCGCGGCAGCTCGGTGAAGCCGTCGCCGCGGGACAGCTCGACCCCGCCGACATCGACGAGGATGCGATCGCCCGGAACCTCTACACCGCGCCCTGGCCTGACCCCGACCTCCTGATCCGGACATCAGGCGAGATGCGCATCTCGAATTTTCTCCTCTGGCAGCTCGCGTACGCCGAACTGTACGTGACGCCGGTGCTATGGCCGGACTTCAGCCGGCAGCACCTCTTCGAGGCCATTCTCGATTATCAGCGGCGCGAGCGCCGGTTCGGGCGCGTCCCGGTCTGATGCAGCGCGAAGCTTCTCCATGAGCGATTCGAATCTCGTGCGCCGCGTCGGCTTCGCCGTCGTGGCGATTCCCATTGCACTCGGTGTCGTGTGGTACGGCGGGTGGCCGCTCGTCGCGCTCGTTTCGCTGGTCAGCGCGCTCGGCGCGCGCGAGCTGCTCGACTTTGCACACCGCCAGGATGTCCGGCCGTCTCGCACGTTCGCGCTGGGCACGGCGGCGCTGCTCGCACCCATCGCATATGTCGTGGTCTCGAATTCGGACGCTGCCGCTGGCGTTGCGCGATGGGCTGCGCTCGCCGTTGCCGTCTGGCTGATCGCGCTGCTCACGTGGGCGCTCGCGCGGCGGCCGGCCAACCAACGTCCGCTCGCTGCAGTCGCGATCACGGTCGTTGCCGTCCTTTACACCGGTGCGCTCCCCGCCTTTCTGCTGCTGATCCGTCACGGCGCGGCGCCGCTTCGTTCGTGGCCGGGCACGTGGCTGGTTTTCTTTCCCCTCGTCGTCACGTGGGTGTGCGACACTGCCGCGATGTTCGGCGGCCGGGCGATGGGCGGGCCGAAGCTCGCGCCGAGTGTGAGTCCCGGGAAGACGCGGTCGGGCAGCCTGGCCGGAGTCGTGGGAGGGATCGTCGTCGCCGTGATCTTTGCGTTGTGGGTATTTCCCGCGGTCGGCATCGCGGCGCCGATGGGCCAGCTGATCGGCATGGCCGCGGTGCTCAGCGTGATGGGGCAAGTGGGCGACCTGGCCGAGTCGCTGTTCAAGCGTGAAGTGGGCGTGAAGGATTCGAGCGCACTCATTCCGGGGCACGGGGGCGTGCTGGATCGGTTCGATTCACTGTACTTCGTCATCCCGCTTGCTGCGGTGATGTACCGGCTGATCGGACTGGTCTGATGCGCGGGGTAGCGGTGCTTGGCTCGACCGGTTCGATTGGCCAGAGCACGCTCAACGTGCTCAAGCGCCAGCGCGATCACTTCCGTGTCGTCGCGATCACGGCGGGCCGGGATGCCGTGGGCCTCGCCTCCCAGATTGCCGAGTGGAAGCCGGGGTTCGCCGGCCTCGCCTGCGGAACGCCGAGCG